>CAYTMY010000035.1:349-3516 GCA_964439075.1 uncultured Lachnospiraceae bacterium
TTGAAACGTCTGTTAATTATTTCAGCTATCATAGCTACATCATTTGATCCATTAATTGTTTTAATTTTAAACTTTCTATATTCTGCACTTGCTTTCTGCCCTGATTCGAACACCGACATCGCTCCTACAGCATAAGCTCCTGCTATATTAGAAATATCGTAACATTCTATTCGGCTCAACGTAGCCGTTATACCTAGTTTCTCCGTCAGTTCTCCAAGCGTTCTGTTGGTGTCCTCTTTAAGTTTTTCCTCCTTGGTGCGGCGGTTATCTATATTCATCTGCGCGTTTTTTCGGGCAAGCTCAATAAGACGTTTTTTGTCGCCTATTTTCGGTTCGTGCAGCACCGCCTTTGTACCTCTCATCTCGGTTAGCATGGCGCAAAGGGCGTTCTCATCGTCGAGAGTGAGGGGAATGAGGATCTCGCACGGAATATAAACCCCCGACATATAATATTGCTTTATAAACGAATCCAGCACGTCCGCGTCCGTATCGGTTTCGTCCTTATTCATATATTTGGTATCGGTGGCGGCTATGCGTCCTTCCCGTACAAAAAACAACTGTATGCAGGAAATAACTCTGTCGGAGGCAATGGCTATAATATCGCGCTCATCCATGGACGAAGTGCTTATTTTCTGCTTTTGCGTAAGTCCCTTTACGCACTCAATAAGCTCCTTTATATAAGCGGCCGTCTCAAAATTCAGCTTATCGGACTGTTCGTGCATTTCGGCATCGAGTTTTGACAAAAGCAGCTTGAAATTGCCCGAAAGCACGTCGCTTACTTCATTTACATAGCTCATGTACTCTTCATGAGGCGTTTGCCCCATACATACGCCGCAGCATTGTT
The DNA here is from genome assembly GCA_964439075.1 of uncultured Lachnospiraceae bacterium. Lineage (GTDB taxonomy): Bacteria > Bacillota > Clostridia > Eubacteriales > Anaerofustaceae > CAYTMY01. Next base: position 1,194 of record CAYTMY010000035.1, read on the forward strand.
TTATATGATAATTCAAACATACCTTTCCCACAGCCTTTCCGTAGGTTACGGTCTTGGTACACATTTTTATAGGGTAACAGCGGTTGAGCGCCTCTATGGTCTTGCGCGCAAAGTATGAGTTTGTATAAGGTCCGAAGTATTTATCGCCGCTGTTTATGCGCTTTCTCGTAAGCACAAGACGCGGGTACTCATCCGAAAGAGTAAGTTTGATGTACGGATACGACTTATCGTCCTTCAGCAGAATGTTATAGCGCGGTCTGTGCTGTTTTATAAGATTGCACTCCAGCATCAGTGCTTCAGTCTCATTGTCCGTGACTATCCAACTGACGTCGGCTATATTCTCCACAAGCTTTGCGGTCTTGCCGACCTGATTCGTCTTTTGAAAGTATTGTTTTACCCTGTTTTTGAGTATCTTGGCTTTGCCCACATATATTATGTCGCCGCCCGCATTGTAATAGGTGTATACACCGGGTGAAGCCGGCAGCTTTTTAAGCTTATCCTCAAGAGACATGGTTTTTCTCCGCCTTCAAAAGCTTATCCTTCATATCGAGCCCGCCGCCGAAACCGCACAGAGAGCCGCTCTTGCCTATTACGCGATGGCACGGTATCATGATGAGTATGGGATTGTTGTGGCACGCCCCGCCTACTGCTCTTGCCGCATGGGGACTGCCTATTTCCTCCGCTATTTGAGAATAGCTTTTCGTATGTCCGAAGGGTATTTCGGTGAGCGCTTTCCATACTCTTCTTTGAAAAGCCGTTCCTTCCGCCTCAAAGGGCACCTCAAAATTTATTCGCTTGCCTGCAAAATATTCATCAAGTTCTTTTATGCAATTCTCTGTGAGTTTACAGTATTCTCCGTCGGAGTTCGCTCCGATAAATCCGCAGTCATTTTTTATCGTATTTATCCCGGTTATTTTATTTCCGTCGGAGGTAATCAAAAGCCTTCCGACGGGGCTTTCATATATCGTTTTTTTCATAAACCGATTTTATCACAACACGCAATGATTATAAAGCCCTCATTTACGTGCATGAAACGCCGTTTACTAATTCACATAAATATGATAAAATTCTATTATCAAAAAGACCGTAAGTCAGAAGCATACAGGCATACGGAACCCGTTAAAAATACGTCAATAATTTAAGGAGACCGCACATGGACGCAGCAAGCAAAACCTTGTACATACCCCTTTACGGAAAAGCTCTTATCAGCCGCAAGGGCATCCTGCTCAACGACCCCAAAGCGGAGGAAATATGGAACAAAGAGGGATTTGCTCTGAGCGGTAAAAGCAAATCGAAATGGCTTGCTTATTACATGGGCATGCGCTGCTCGGTAATAGACGAACTTGCGCGGCAGGCTCTTTTGCGCTATCCCGATTCGACAGTGCTGCATATCGGCTGCGGTCTCGACTCGAGAGCAGAACGCATAAAAGCTCCGTTTGCAAAATGGTACGATATCGACTTGCCCGAAGTCATAGACATACGCCGACGTCATTTTACGGAAAATGAGCGATGTACAATGCTTGAAGGAAACGCAATGCAGGCGAATTTTTTGGAGACTATACCCGAAAAAGACAATGCCGTCATAGTTATGGAAGGTATAAGCATGTATCTGACAAAAGAGGGTATTCAAGCTTTATTTTCCGCGTTAGCCTCACATTTCGGGAAAGCCTATCTTATCATGGACGCATATACCGAATATGCTCTCAAGGTTTCAAAACGGGGTAATCCGATAAAAAACGTAGGGGCAAGCGCACGCTTCGGCTTTGACGACCCTCATATTTTTGAAGCCGACGGAGGATTTCGCTTTGAGAGTCAACATCCCATAACTCCCGCAGCTAAAGTAGATGAACTTTGCGGCTTTGAGAAATTATTTTTCAAGCTGCTGTTTGCCGGACAATATGCAGATAAGTTATACAGACTGTACACATATATTCACTGAAAACAAAGCGGCTTACATTAAGCCGCTTTAGGTGCCGATAATTTTAAAAGACGCTTCGGCGCTTTACTTTATATATATCCTTTTTACCCTTTTACTTACAGAGCACATTATCTCATAAGGTACCGAGCCTATTTTTTCGGCAAGCTCGCAGGCAGATATGTTCTCCCCGAACAGCTCCGCCTTATCGCCCACGCGCACTTCTTCTATATCGCTTATGTCCGCGGCCATCATATCCATACAAATATTGCCGCATATTCTTGCACGCTTTCCGCTTATGAACACATCTGCTTTATTTGAAAGGTTGCGGAAATATCCGTCGGCATAGCCCGCACACAATATGGCAATGTGCCTGTCTGCGGTAGTTTTGTAGTTGAGCCCGTAGCC
>CAYTMY010000035.1:3543-9260 GCA_964439075.1 uncultured Lachnospiraceae bacterium
TCGTCAGAAAAGTCATGACGGGCTTAATCTCATTTTGGTATGCATGGTCGTAAAACGGACTTATTCCGTAAAGCGCTATGCCCGGTCTGAATGCGTTTGCCTCCTCGCACTCCACGCTCAACACTCCCGCGCTGTTGGAGATATGTATCATTCCGGTTTCTATATTTTCGGCTTGCATCTTATGTATAATGTCCGTAAAGCGCTGTCTTTGAAGTTCGGAAAAGCTCTTGTCGGCTTCATCTGCACACGCATAATGGGAAAACACGCCCTTGATACAAAGCCCTTTCATTTGGCTCAGTTCTCTTATCTTATCCATGCAATTCTCATCGGCTGCAAAGCCGAGTCTGTTCATTCCCGTATTCAGCTTTATATGTATGTTTGCCACCGCGCCGTTTTTGAGTGCGTATTCATTAAGAAGCCGTGCAAATTTCATGGAATAAACAGCAGTTATCACGTTGTATTCCAGCACCTCGTCTATACGCTCGTTCGGAACGTATCCCAAGATTAGAATATTCTTTTTAAGTCCGCTGTTCCTCAATACTTCCGCTTCGTCTATGGATGCGACCGCAAAATACTCGGCTCCGTTTTCTTCGAGCACGTGTGCGCAAACCGCCGCACCATGCCCGTAGGCGTCAGCCTTCACTATACATATCGGCGTTTTGCCTTCGGCTTTTTCCATGAGAAACTTATAATTGTGTATAAGATTATTTATATTTATTTCCGCATAAGTATTTGGATGCTTCATGTGATTATTATATTACGTTTTGTATATGATTAAAACCTTTTGAGGATTTTTTGTTTTGCCGTTTTTACCGAACGCGCACGAATATTTTCGGGCGGGCGGCGTATACGTAGGGTAAAGACCTTTGGAGGCTTATATGAGAAAACACATAAGAGATTTTACGGGAAAAGTGAACTTCGGCAAAAAAAAGACCGAATATGCAAATGTACCGACAAAGAATAAAAGCTTAAAGTCATTGTATATGATAGCGGTGGCGGTCGCCTTTTGCGTAGTAGCTTATCAGGGATATGAGATAATAATGAAAATGAAAAGTTCCTCGGCTTCGGGCGTCATTGATTGGGGCGTGAGCTTTCAGACCGAAGGAGAAACCCCCGTTGGCAATGCGGAAAACTCATATCTTTTAAAATACGGCGCGTGTTTTCACGGAGACGAGAGTGCGAAGTGCGTATATCTCACTTTTGACGCAGGCTATGAAAACGGCTATACGCAAACGATGCTCGATATACTCAAGGCAAACGAAGTGCCCGCGGCGTTCTTCCTTACGGGTAATTACGTAAAAGAACAGGGAGAGCTCATTAAGCAGATGAATCAACAGGGACATACGGTAGCAAACCACACGATGAGCCATCCCGATATGACACGATTGACCGACGACGAATTCGCAAAACAGTTAAACGGCGTCGCCGAGCTTTACAAAGAACATACCTCCGAGCAAATGCCCGCATATTTCAGACCGCCTGCGGGAAAATTTGATGAGACGACTCTTCAAAGAGCGAAGGATATGGGATACAAAACGATATTGTGGTCGGTCGCTTACGGCGACTGGGACAACAACGCTCAGCCCTCGGAAGCCTCTGCTCTCGAAACGCTCTGTTCGCGCACACACAACGGCGCTATAATACTGCTGCACGCCACAAGCAAAACAAACAGCCTTATACTTGACGAATACATAAAGACATTAAAAGCACAGGGATATGAATTCTTACCTATCACCGCGCTTGAGTGGAAACAAGCTCAATGAGGATAAGCAGGACCGCCATAGGGCTTTCACTCGTATGCTTATTGCTTTGCATAACAGGGGTATGTATAAAAGCAAGCGTAAGCGTCTCTGCACAGCCTACAAAACAGGCAGCGCTTCCCGTCATCATGTACCACGCGGTAATGAAGGACGAATCACGCCGTTCGGAGTATGTTCTAACGCCCTCACAGCTTGAGGAAGATTTTATTTACATAAAACAGTGCGGCTACACTGCGGTTTCGGTAAAGCAGCTTTGCGAATTCGTTGAAAACAATGTGCCTCTTCCCGAAAAGAGCCTGCTTATTACCTTCGACGACGGCTATTACAACAATTATTGCTATGCCTACCCGCTTTTGGAAGAGCACGAAATGAATGCTGTCATTTCCGTAATAGGCGTATATACCGAAAGAGAGTCGGAAGAAGATTTTCAGTCGCCCGCATATTCCAACCTGAAATGGGAGCAAATAAGAGAAATGTCTTCTTCGGAATATATAGAGATAGGCAACCATACCTACGATATGCACGACTATTCGAGATATTTCGGAGTGAGCTGCCCCGAGGGGGCATCAGAGGAGGAGCACGAGAGCTTTCTTCGCAGCGATATAGCCCTTCTGCAGGAGCGTTTGACGACAGAGTGCGGCGAGGAACCCTACATATTCGCATATCCCTTCGGACGCTACGACGAACAGAGCAGAGAAGTGATAAATTCCTTAGGTTTTAAATGTACTCTTTCATGTGAGGAGGGTATCAATTATATATCTTACGGAGGAGAGCTTGAAATGCTTAAACGCTATAACCGTTCGGGCAATTTATCTACGGAAGAATTTTTTGCGCAAATTTTTAAGGAACTTGAGTAGATAAATGTCAATAAGTTGTTGAATGTGTTGATAACCTTTGGAAAATTTTGTCAAATTTAGTCAAATAAAGTAAAAAACCACAAAAATATAAAAAAATTCATGTGGTTTTAGCTGTAGTAATTTTTTCCGCTATTTTATCAAAAAAGTGGTTATTCCGTTGTTAAGGCTGAGAATTTTGCGTTTTATGCGCGGATGTTTGTATACGTTTCTGACAAAATCCAACAGAGCATGACCGTTTTTGTAGCCGTGTATTATTTCGACCTCATACACAGAATCGCTGAGATATTCAAGAAAATAGTCTATTTCGATATGAGCTTCCTGCACCGTTAGCCCATGAATATCGAGACTTGTTTCGTTGTGCATCGTTTATCCGCGCGCTCTCGCCGCTTCAAACAAAACTATACCGCATGCAACGGAGGTATTCAGCGAATCGAGCTTGCCTTTCATGGGTATTGCGGCGGAAAAGTCCGCCTTTTGTTTTATATTGCGGCTTATCCCCTTGCCCTCGGCTCCCGCGATGATAATGAGAGGCATATCGTAGTCTATTTCGTAATATGCGGTTCCCTCCATGTCGCAGCATACGGCAAACAGTCCGCGCTTTTGCAGCATATCCATGGTCTGCGCTATATTTGCCACCTGAGCGATTTTTATATACTCCACGCTTCCCGCAGAGGATTTATAAACGCCCTCGTTTATGGAGGCGCTTCTTCTTTTTGCTATCACCACTCCGTGCGCTCCGCAGCAATAGGCGCTTCTGATTATGGCTCCTGCGTTGTGAGGGTCGGTTATTTCGTCGAGCATGACTATAAAAGGCTTTTCGTTTCTTTCTTTTGCCACGTCGAGTATGTCCTCTATATCGCAGAATTCAATGGGGGAGCACATCGCTATTATTCCCTGATGAGCGCCGCCCGCACACATGTAGTCGAGCTTGCGCCTGTCGGTTTTCTGCACATAAACCCCGTGCTCCTGTGCGAGCTTTATTATCTGTACGAGCGAATAATCCGCATCGGCGTTCGTAACAAATATTTTATTTATGTTCCTGCCGCTTTTTATTGCTTCTTTTACGGGATTTCTCCCTATTACTTTTTCGTAATCGTCCTGCATTTACTGCTCTTCCTTTCTCTTTTGCGGCGCGTCGATGAATTTGGTGTATTCATTGAGGAATTTAAGATACACCGTTCCCGTTTCGCCGTTTCTGTGCTTATTTATAATAAGCTCTGTGGAGTCGTCTTCACTGTCGTTGTTGTAATAGTTCTCTCTGTAAAGCATCATTACGATATCCGCGTCCTGCTCAATGGCACCCGATTCTCGCAAATCGGAAAGAATAGGTCTTTTATCTCCCCTGCCTTCGGGGCTTCGCGACAGCTGAGAGAGGGCGATGAGCGGACAGTTGAGTTCTTTTGCCAAAGCCTTCAGCTCCCTGGATATCGCCGATATTTCCTGCTGACGGTTTTCGCTGCGCGACTTTGTGCTCATAAGCTGTAAATAGTCGATAACGACCAGATCAAGCCCCTTGGTGCTTTTAAGCTTGCGCAGTTTTGAGCGCATTTCACCCGTAGACAAGCCCGAAGTATCGTCGATATACAGCTGCGTGTCACTCTCTGCTACAGCGCCGTTGAACACCGTTATTTTCTTCCATTCGGCATTCGACTGCTTACCCATGCGTATGTTCATCGAATTGACCTGCGTCTCGGAGGAAATGATTCTCATAAGCAGTTGTTCGCACGACATTTCGAGGCTGAAAAACGCTACTGTTTTTTTGCCTCTTATGGAGGCGTTCTGAGCTATATTCAGTCCCAGCGCCGTTTTACCCATACTGGGGCGCGCGGCGATAAGGATAAGGTCGGACTTTTGCAGACCGCCCGTCTTTTGGTCGAGCTCTTTATAGCCCGTGGCAACTCCCGTAAGGTCGCTTCCCTCCTTGAAAAGGTCGCTCAGCTTTACAATGGCGGGCGTCATCGCCTCTCTGAGTGAAACGAATTCAGAGCGCGCTCTGTCCACGGAAAGGTCGTAAATATACTTCTGCGCGTCGTCTATTATATCGGCAAGCGGTTCATCGCTCTTGTAGCACTTGTTTACAATGTCGCCGAAATTTATTATCATATCGCGCAGTGCGGCTTTTTCGCTGACTATCCTGCAATATTGCTCGATATTTTTTGTACTCGTTACTATTTCCTGAAGCTCCGCAATATACGCGGCGCCCACCTTTTCCATAACGCCCTCAGTGGAGAGCTTATCTATTATGGTGACATAATCCACGGCAAAGCCGCGTTTTATTATTTCGCTTATGGCAACAAAGACCCATTTGTTGCGTTCAACGTAAAAATCGTCTTCGCTGAGCATATTGGTCGCCGTTACCACGGCGTCCTTATCGAGCATCATACAGCCCAAAACGGACTTTTCGGCTTCATCGCTGTAAGGCGGCGTTTTGATATATTCTTCGGGACGCATTTTTTACTCCGTTTCCACGATAAGCTTTATGAGAGTTTCCACCTGAGGATGAAGCTTGATTTTTATGTCGTATGAGCCTGTATTTTTTATCGTATCGCTCACTATTTTACGTTTGTCTATATCGACGTGCTCGTTGCGTTTGAGAGCATCGGCTATTTCCTGACTCGTCACCGCTCCGTAGAGCCTTCCCTCGGGACCGCTTTTTACTTTAAGCAGCACCTCTTTACCTTCAATTTGATCTTTTATCTGCTGTGCATCGGCCTTTATCTGAGCTTCGTTTGCCGCTATTTGTGCAAGCTGCTCCTCAAGTATTTTCATGTTTTCGTCGTTTGCGGGCAATGCCAGTTTCTTTTTTATCAGAAAGTTTCGTGCATAACCTTCCTTTACGTCCACTACCTGGCGTATCTTACCTACGTCGGGCACATCTTTTAACAATATTACCTTCATTTTTTCCTCCTGTATGAACTGATATATCCCATTTGCGACTATCGCCGCGCTTAACACATAATTTTTCTATTATATAATAACATAAACGGACGAGTTATTTCTCCGTGAAATGCATTTTTAAGAAGAACTTAGAGCTGTTTTCATTTTAAGACCTGTCCTTGCGGAACGAAAATCATATATGTTTTTTGTCATTTAGGACAGG
>CAYTMY010000036.1:0-9061 GCA_964439075.1 uncultured Lachnospiraceae bacterium
CTCTGTTCGGATTCGACAGAGGAGGAATAGGCGGGGCGATCGAGCGGTCACCGATTTATCGGTGGCTGCGCCTACAGCCCGCCTATTCCGACGAGACTACAGCTTCAGCACATCCCAAGCCGTTATAAGCCCCATCAGTTTTCCTTTTTCGCTGCCGTCTGCGGTAACGAACACTGCCGCCAAACGTTTTGCCTGTTTATGCGAACGTGCAAACATATCGTCTATTTTGCTGTAGGATATTTTGGGGGAAATGAATGCAAAATGCTCGCTTATATGCGCCTCACAGGGAAGAAATTCCGCAAACTTCGCCACGGGCGTATCCTGCGCCACTTCACACTTACGGTACTTTTCGATGTAATTGAAAATTGTATTTTCGCTGAACACGCCTTTAAGTACGCCGTTCTCCAGCACGGGTATGTGCGAATACTCGCGCTTCGTCATTTCGTGCATTATTCCGAGCACGCTGTCGTGTACCGACACGTGAAGTATATCCGTTACCGCTATATCCATAGCGCTTACGGGGTCTTTAAGCTCGTTCACTATAGCTCTTAGCTCTCCGATAACTCCCGCCGAAGGCTCCACTATATTCCGCCCGTCCTCTTCGGGATAATGAGAAAGAAGATTGCGTATTTCGCGGCACATATCCAGCTTGTCCTTATACGGTTCGCCGTCCTCCGAATTGATAAAGCGCACCACGCTGTTTTCGTAGCGTTCGCCCGCTGTGCCGTACTTGTCGAAGAGCGTTCGTTCAAGTTCTTTGTACAGGTTGAGGAATTCGTTTGCTCCCATGCATTCTTACCTCTTCAGCGTTCTTTTTACCTTTTGTACAAGAGAGGAAAATCCCTCCTGTTTTATTACGTCGCCCACCTTGCGCAGCAAGCATATGGGACCTCTTTGTTTGCTTGCGCGGAACTTTATAAACGTATTTGACTTTTCAAACGGATTCGGTATGTCCTCGAATAAATCAATATTTTCTCTGTAAACTATCCTGGTTTTATTCTCTATGCTTTCGCCCGAATAGAAATCACTGTAGCTCCACTTAGTTTTGCTTACGCCGTCAGAATCATTCGCTTCATGCAAAACGCAATATTTGCTGTACAGCGTTTTAAACAAGTGTTCGCCCTCAGGAAGCCAAGTTCTTATGCAATACTCAATGCCTTCTCCGTAGCCCGAAAAATGTATAAAGCGCAGCGGGTCTCCGTTTACGGTATAACCTTCGTCGGTCTGTTCCACTACGGAATCCATTATCGACCAGGTGGCATAGTCGTAGCCGTGATGTTTAAGTATATATACGTCAAAAAAACACGGCGCCAAGTCTATCCATTTTTGGTCGGTAAAAATACCGTGGGGTATATCGTCATAGCAATACTTATCGAGTCGTGCAGCCCACCAGTCAATAAAGCGCTTCGCCTCATCGCTCGCGTTTACCGCAAGAAAGCCCAGGTTGTAAACGCCGTGAGCCATAGAGGATATCTCCATCTGTACATTGCCCTGCTTTAGCAGATGAGGGCACACCACTATCGGCTTTGTATCGAGAAGTTTTCTCAGCTCCGTAAAGTCCGAATAAACATATATGTCGGGGTCGAGATACACAAATTTGCTCTCTTCGGGATAAATCTTGTAAAGATACTGAAAAAATGCTCCCTTTACCGAGGTGGACGCCTCCACTATGGCATGTTTGAAAATAAAATGCTCGAAGCTGCCGTCAAAAGCGTCTTTGGCAAGAATTACCCTGTCGAAATATTCGTAATCGGAAAGAGCGTTTTTTTCGCTTTCCGTAAGGCATACCACAAAGGTCGCGTCGGGAATGTTCTTTTTTACACTTTCGGCAAGACATCTCGCTTTATGAAGGTAATTGTTGCATATCGAGGTAAATATTATCATCGTGTATTCTCTCTCATTTAAGTATGATTTTTTTTGCCAGTTTGCGCACAAACGGCACGTTTTTAAACATACGTGCCAAAGGATTTTTGTCTTTGAGGGTTTGTATAAGCTGCGTCTGCTCCACCCATGCGTCTCTGAGCGCTTCCGCATGAAGAGCGCGGTATTTTTCATACAACGCGGGGTGTCCTTCGTATATTATTCGGTAAGCCTCTTTAACGGAGGAAATATCCTCCTTAAAGCGCGTGGTGCGCGAGGCGGGCTTTATTCTGTAGTGAAAGTATGTTCCTTCAAGCTGCACTATGTCTTTGCCGCTTTGGAGAATACTCAGAAAAAAATCGTAGTCCTCAAGCCCGTGCTCAAGGTTCGTTCTGAACCCGCCGCAGGATAGATAATCCTCTTTTGAGAAAAGCGCTGTTACGAATACCACATTGTTGAGCAGCATTTGTTTTAAGCTGTAATCGGGCAGTTCCCATTTTCCGCTTTCTTCTCCGAAAAGGTCGGCATGGCAATATACGAGACCGATGTTTTCATCATTTTCTATCGCTTCAACGGCTTTTTTTATATAATCGGGTTCTATTTTGTCGTCGGAATCCAGTGGAAGTATATATTTGCCCGAACAGGCGCGTATGCCCATATCCCTCGCTGCGGAGGGACCCGAATTGCCGCCGGTTTTCAGCTTTAAAATATCGGGTGCATCAATGTTTTCTATCAGCTTTACGGTTTTCTCATCGGTGCTGCCGTCGTCCACTATTACGAGCTGCACGTCGGGATATGTCTGATTCAGCACGGAGCTGACCGCTTCGGCGATATATTCGCCGTCGTTGAAGCAGGGCATTATAACGCTTACTTTGTCCATAACACTACCTTTTATTTATCTTTGTCGCCTTCGTTAGTTTTGGATTTTTCGACCGTTTTCTTTGCGGAAGATTTTTTTGCCGCAGGTTTTTTTGTTATTGTTGCGGCTTTGGCTGTGGAAGCTTGCTTGTCTTTTTTCTCATCCGATATTTTTTTCTTGGAAGCTTTTTTCTTCTTATCCAGTTCCTTTTTGTGCTCCGCTTTTTTCACGTCGGTGCCGAGGAATTTTTCGTACTCGTCGCATACCTGTTGGGTGTCGCCTATCATTTTAAGATGTCCCTTTTCAATCCACATGACGCGCGAACAAAGCTCGCGTATCTGCATAAGATTGTGAGATACGATTATCACGGTAGTTCCGCCGTCCATGAGCTGCTGCATACGCGAAAAGCTCTTTTCCTGAAAACGCTCGTCGCCTACTGCGAGTATTTCATCGACTATCAGTATATCGGGATCGACTATCGTCGCTATCGAAAACGCCAGGCGCATTATCATACCCGAAGAAAAAACGCGTATGGGAGAATTCATAAATTCCGCAAGCTCCGCGAATTCAACTATCTCGTCATATTTGCCTTCCAAATATTTTTTGCTGTATCCGAGTATTGCTCCGTTTAAAAATACGTTCTCGTAGGCTGTAAGGTCCACGTCGAAGCCCGCGCCCAGCTCAAGCATGGGGGCTATAGTGCCGTGCGCCACGCTCGTACCCTTTGAGGGGGCGAGTATACCCGAAAGTATTTTCAGCAGCGTGCTTTTGCCCGAGCCGTTCGTGCCGATGATGCCGAACACTTCTCCCTGCTCTATGTCAAAGCTGATATCGTCAAGCGCCGTAAATTTGGAGTAGTGTACCTTGCCTTTGAGGAACGAAAATAAAAACTCCTTTAGGCTGTAATACCTGTCGTTTGCGACTCTGAAATTCATCGTGATATTTTTAACTTCTACTATATTGCTCATCTACGGCTCCTACAGATATAAAATAAATTTATTCTGATTTTTTCTGAAAAATACGACTCCGATTATAAAAAACAACACGGCAAAGCCCGCGCAGAACAACCAGCTTGAAAGCGGAGGTATTTGGTGGCTGAGTATGATGCTGCGTGCAAAGCTCAGATAGTGATACATGGGATTGCACATCATTATTTTCATTACTGTACCCGAAAGTATATTTTCGGGATAGAAGATAGGCGTGCCGTATGTCCAAAGGGTAACGAATACCGTATAAAGAAACTGCGTATCCCTGAAAAAGACCATCATGGTGCACAGCAGCAGCGACATTCCCGTAATGAAAAGAAACAACATCAAAAATACACAAAGGAGCGCTATATGGTGCCATGTAATGACAAGCCCCGAAAATACTATCATCAGATAAAGCGCTATAAGGGAAAACAAAAAGTTGAGAGCGCATGAAAGAACCTTTGAGAATGGATATATATATTTCGGCACGTACACCTTATTTATAAGAGATGCATTTTCCACTATGTTGGTCATCACCTGCTGCGTGGTGTCGGACATGAAACCGAACAAAACGATGCCCGTCAGCAGATATACCGCATAGTTTTCCATTTCGAATCTGAATATTTTCTGAAACACGAAAAACTGTACCGTCATCGTGAGCAGCGGGTTTAAAAGCGACCATAAGACCCCCAGTACGCTTCGGCGGTATTTTTTCTTAAAATCGCGCTTTACAAGTTGTGAAAGCAGAAACGAATATCGTTTTATGAGCACGGGTATTTGAGCTATCATTGTTGTACTTCCCCTTTAAAAGACTGAAAGTCATATTAACCTTATATTAAAAAAGATTATACCACCGAAAAGCGCCGTTACAAACTTTTAGCTGTTTATTATTCTTGCCCGAGAGCTTAATAAAATCTCCCGTAAGGACAAGTATATTTGTTTTTTTATAAAATTCTTCCGAGTCTTTTGCGAAAGCTTGCTTGCGTGTTATTATTTTTTTCGACGCTCTTATTTAAGGAAGAATGATATAAATGGAAAAAAAGAAAAACCCTTTGATATACAAGCTCATGCTGCTTACCGCAACTATAGTGTGGGGAGGAGCCTTTGTCGTTGTAAAAAACACGGTGAACGCCGTGCCACCCTATACGCTGCTTGCCGTGCGCTTTACTCTTGCGGCGCTGCTTTTGCTTCCCTTATGCATAAAGCGTTTTAAACGCCTCACTGCGGACATGCTCGCCAAATCTCTGGCTATAAGCGTATTTATGTTTTTGGGCTTTGCTCTCCAAACGGTAGGCGTGCAGTCCACAACGCCCGGTAAAAACGCTTTTCTCACTGCTGTATACTGTGTAATAGTGCCGTTTATATGCTGCTTTACCGAAAAAAAACGTCCCGACGCGTTTAATTTCGCCGCGGGAATACTCTGCCTTGCGGGAATAGGGTTGGTATCTCTCAGCGGCTCTTTGAGTATAAATACGGGAGACAGCCTCACGCTGTTGTGCGGAGTAGCCTTCTCAATAGCCATAGTGCTCGTGGCAAAGTTCGGCAAGGACTGCGACATACTGCTGCTTACGCTTATAGAATTTGTGAGCATGGCGGCGCTTTCTTGGATATCTTCGGTATTTGCGCATGAGAGCATTGCGGCTGTAGGCTGGTCGTCCTCGGTAATAACGTCGTTTGTGTTTCTTGCGCTGTTCTCAAGCTGTATCTCCACGGTATTCCAAAATGTGGGGCAGCAGCACACCGATGCTTCGAGCGCCTCTCTCATTCTCAGTCTCGAAGCGGTGTTCGGCGTAATATTTTCCGTCGTATTCTACGGCGAGGCAGTCACCCTCAAAACCGCGGTAGGATTCGTTCTCATATTCGCTGCCGTCGTGGTGTCCGAAACAAAACTTTCATTTTTGAAAAAGGCGAAATAGTTCCTTTTGCCCGAAAATTCAACGCCGCGCCTTTAAACGGGCGCCTCTTTTTTTATGAAACCCTATAAACTTTCTTATAATAATGCGACAATAAAACCACATTATTCGAGGAGTTTTACACATTGCAGACAAAAGACACCGCAAAACGCTATATAATGTTAACTTTGGGGCTTATCATCAACGCCTTCGGCGGCGCAATGGTCATAAAGGCGGGTATGGGAAGTTCTCCGCTTGCCGTTGTACCTTACACCTTTTCGCTTATATCGCAGAGTATCTCATACGGCACCATGGTGATAATTTACAACAACCTTATGAATGTACTGCAAATAATCATACTGAAGGGTAAGGTCAAAAAATCCGAAATAGCGGTTCAGATATTAAGTTCCTTCTGTTTCGGCTACTGTCTTGATTTATCCATGATGCTTCTATCGCGCTTAGCGCCTTCGCTTTACGTTATGAAACTGCTTACGCTGCTTATTGCCTGCGTGATAATTGCTTTCGGCTCGTATTTGGAACTTATAGCAAACGTCGCCATGCTTCCCGCAGAGGCTTTCATACGAGCTATCGCCGAGGTCACAAAAAAGGAATTCGGCAGTGTGCGCGTGGCGTTTGAAATAAGCCAGACTGTTTTTGCCGCGCTGCTCGGCATTGCGGTATTGGGCAAGCTTGGGGGAGTAAGGGAGGGTACGCTCTTCACCGCGCTTCTGGTGGGTAACATAGTCCGCATTATGTGCAGGTGGTTTATGCCGCTTACAAAAGCGTTGTTTCCCGAAAAATCACAAACGTCATTAACTGAGTAAAAAATCCGACGCAATTAAAAGCAATGCCTCAAATTGAAGCATTGCATAACATGAAAACTTCTTTACTTCCGGTCAGTCGTTAAAATTTTCCGATACCTTTTCACTTAAACAGTCGTTCAAATCGACATAATAGTTCTTGGGATTCTGCGGGTCGATGTACACCTTTACCTGTTTCCCTATTATATCCGCAGGCGGCTCCGTGAAAAATCCGTAGCTTTCAAATACTCGCCTCTGTCCTTCTGCGGCAGCGGTGCACACCAAATAATGCGGGGCTTTTCCGCGCACTTTTTTTGCTTTATCGTCCTCGCACAGCTGTGTGACGGTAGCGTATATCGGTTCCGTTATGCTCATAAGCCGCGCGGGCGTATTGTGGCAGGCGCGGTATATCATACTGCCTATAAACAAGTACACGGCGCCCATAAAGACAAAGACGAAGGTCGTTATATTCAGCGTAGCATTTGCTCCTTTGCTTATCATTCTGAAGCTGAGAAAAAGCGACGCCGTTAAAAAGCACGCGCCGAAAATAATAAATAAGCTCGACGCAAATATTCCCGTGTTTTTCTTGACATTCATACTAAGCACTCCTTTGCGAACTGCGCGTTCGCGTATCGTTCGGTCTGTTTTATTCGGTGAGCCTTACTCATCCGTCCTTATTTCATCAAGCGAGTTGAGAGAGTTCGCTCCGCTCGTCTTATATAAGAGTCCTTCGAAAACGATGTCGCTGCCATGCAGCGTGAAAGCAGCCTGTTCTTCTCCGTTGAGAGAAAACACGTAAGTCACCGTTGTCGACGTATCGCTGAGCTCTCCCGCCTCTCCCTCTATTTTAATATGCGAAAATATGGTAAAGACCTTTTTTATAAAATCGGGGTCGGTAAATTTTTGCGGCTGTTGTGCATATTCGCAGTGGTTCACGAGCACGGTAAGTTCATCGGGAGTTTTTGCGTTAAAATTTGCCGCCCATTTTGCCTTGTCCGCACCGAAAAACTCGAAAAATGACACATCCTCCGCTATCGGCGCAGGTTCGAAGGATATGTTAGCGAGCTTCTCGTGGTTTTCAACGCCGTAGTGCCGACCGTTTACGACGTAACAGCCGTTTTCAAATACAAATTCAAAGAAGCTGCCGTCGCTTCTTGTAAAGGTATAGACAGTGGCGCCTCCTGAGGCAGAGGCTTTTGCCTTGCTTTTTACCTTTATGGCTTTAAGCGCCTCATAAACTTTTTTAACGGTATTGTATTCCGAAGAGGACACTTCCCTTTTGCCGAATGCGCTGTCTGTGGTTTTTGTGACCTTTACGGGCATATCCGCATAAAAGTTTTCCGTAAAAGCCGTATACTCCGCATTGTCCGTAAGCTCAAATACGCTTTTTTTTGATGCGCAGCCTCCCGACAATAGGCACAGCGCCAGTAAAGCAGCCGTAAACGCAAGCGTCTTTTTGCTCATCTCTTCACCTCCGGGCAGGTCTTCTTTCAATTAAATTATATCATAAAAACACAGAAAATAAATAAAAACATATTGACGGAAAGCCTTAGGGGTTGTATAATTTGATTTAGTTTTGAACATACGGTTTTTTAGCCAATATCAACTGTTTTGCCTAAAGCCGTACGCAACTCCTTCCGTAAAAATATCGGCAAAGCCGCGCACAGCCAATGCGCGGCTTTGCCGTATATGTTATAATATTTCCATGAACATCATTACAGGAGCCGCGGGAAGCGGCAAAACCACAGAAATTTTCAAAAGAATAGCCGCACTCGGCAAAAACGAAAAGTGTATGCTCGTCGTTCCGGGACAATATACGTACCATACGGAACGAAAGCTGCTCGATGTTTTGGGAGTGAGCGCCTGTGCGCACGTCGAAGTATGTTCGCCCGAACGCCTTGCCTATACCATAGCCTCACAAACGGCGCTTGCCCGAAAAAAAGTGCTTTCGAAGGAGGCAAAGGCTCTTTTGACGCGATACATAACGGACACTAGGGCATCCCTGCTCGACCTTTACCGAAGCTCCGCCTTCAAAAAGGGCTTTGCGGACGATGTAAGCGTTCTTATAAGCGAACTGCTAAGAAATTCGCTGCTTCCTAAGCAGCTTGAAAAAGCGTGCGAAAAGTCGGACGGCGGAATACTGGAGCGCAAGCTAAAGGACGTATGCGCCTTGTACGACAGTTATTTTGAAGTTCTTTCAGAGCGCTATACCGACCCCGACAATTTTTTGGAGCAGGCGGCGCTGTATGTGCCCGACTGTGCTTTTATAAAGCATACGCATTTCTTCTTTGACGGTTTTTATACCTTCGATAAAGCGGATTGCCTTTTTATAGCGGCCCTCGACAAAGCCTCGCTCGGACTCACCCTTGCCCTTACCTATGAGGACGACCCCTTTTATGAGATAACCCGCTCTACCCTCGCGGATATTGCGGAGGTATGCCCGATGAACGAGCGCAAAAGCCTTCCTCCAAGAAGCGGCGAAGGAGCTCTTTTTCGCTTGCGTGAAAACTTTATCGGCTCTAAGGCTTATGAGCAGCCCGAGGAGAAAACAGCCGCAGAAAATACCAAAGGGGCGATAACTCTGTACGAAGCGCCCGATATCCGCGAAGAGGTGCGCTATGTCGCCTCTGAAATAGCCTATCTCACGCGCAAATACGGGTATTTTTACCGCGACTTCGCCGT
>CAYTMY010000037.1:0-9051 GCA_964439075.1 uncultured Lachnospiraceae bacterium
GCCTAAATTTTTTATCCATCTTATCAGGAAAAACTCTTTTTTCTGCTGCGTTCCCTTTGCGGGCACGTTTTTATTTGCCATATCGCCCTCCGTTACAGCCGTTTATTATTTTGTTTCCTTGTGTAAGGTGTGTTTTTTGCAGAACGGGCAATATTTGTTTATTTCCATTCTTTCTTTGGGTCTGTCTTTGTTTTTCATCGTGTCGTAGTTTCTCTGCTTGCACTCGGTGCATTCAAGCGTAACTTTTACTCTCATTATCGCATAACTCCTTTATGACAACTTTTCACACTAAAAAAAGGCTTTTCGCCTTTGCACAAAAAATTATATCACATTGAGCGCAAAAATCAAGCCTTATTTTTCCGTTAATTCAGTTTTTTTCAGTTTATTCGCCACTACTTTAAAAATATCGCATTCGGCTGTCATATAATCGTTGAAATTCACCTGCTCCTGATGCGAGTTGATGCAGAAAAGCGGGTTCCAGCGGCGGGAATCGGCTGCGGTATATATCATGTCTATCATAAATTTGCTGTTATCAACGAGCCTGCTTCCGCCGTATGCGGGGTTGGACATTACTTTTTCCTTGACCTCTGTCAGCTTGAATTTTTCGATCGCTGCATACTCTATGAATATCTCCGCTCCGCTTTCGAGCTCCTTGACGGCGATCATATTTTCCGCGGCGAAAAACTGGTACTCGTGGTCGTATTTGAAATTGGGGTCGCCCTTGGCAAAAGTTGCCTTTATTGTGGCAGATGCTCCGTATGCGAGCATTTCCCGCTTCAATGTTTCTTCATTGTTTTCCAAGTCGGTATACATTTTTCTGTTTGTGATTGATTTTATAAGCATACCCACTACAGGAAGCAGTACCAGCACGATTATTATCAGTATCAGAGATTTGTCAAAAGCCGCTGCAAAAAGATTGTTCA
Organism: uncultured Lachnospiraceae bacterium; assembly: GCA_964439075.1. GTDB lineage: Bacteria > Bacillota > Clostridia > Eubacteriales > Anaerofustaceae > CAYTMY01. The sequence continues at coordinate 924 of CAYTMY010000037.1, forward strand.
TGTAGTGCTCCGTTTCATTGTTCGGATTTGAATATTGTTAAATTATATAGATAAATGATGTGCTGTGTCAAGTTATATGCGCTGAAATAAAAAATAAGCATGCCTCAGTGCTGTACTATTATATATACTTCATCGCTCAGTTTATGGCACACCGCTTTCATCGATTTTGCTATAAGAAGACTCACCCTTTCGAGCTCTTCTCTATTTTCGGCTATATATACCAAAACTCCGCTTGCGGCGATTTTTTCGGCTTTTGTGGTCACGGCTGCCGTTATTGAGGGAGCCTCCATGTTTATCTCCTTTATGATTTGATTTCGGCTCAGTGTTTTGCCGATTCGAGCACAGGGGTTTCTTTTATGGCGGTCTTAACGAGTTCAATATCATTTATAGCGGGCATGAACACTATCGCTATTTCTCCCGTTTCCGACACTCTTCTGGCAAGCGGCGTGAAATCGGGTTCGTCTTCGTCCTTTCTTATCCCCGCCTTGGCGCATATATTGTGGAGTATCGCCTGCCTTTGACCCAAATTCGAGATTATACCCGAGCCTTTTTTATCGTTTGGCGTTATTATTATACCCAACGCATTTTCCGTTATTATTTTACGTGCGCTATCCAAGGCGTTGTTCATCATCACGCAGCCTTTTACGGTAAGCAGCTGTTCTTTATAATATACGTCGGCTTGCCGTACGCTGCATATATCGGATATACACTCTGTGCGCATAAACCGTGTAAGCAATAAAATTATGGCGGTCGCAAGTACAGCACTCAGTGCGCAGGCGGACGTTATGCTTATATACGGCAATGCGAGCGAATACGACGCGGAACATACGAGAGATACTGCCATGCACGCATAATTTCTTGCCTCAAATTTTTTTGCGACATCTTCAATGTAAGCTTCGCCGCGCGCTACAAGCTCCGTTTTTTCAAGCGCTTTGAGACTGTCGCGTTCCACGCTGCGTATTTCTCTGAATTGAGAGGCGGCAACTGCGAGTATGCTTACGGCGGTATATTCTTTATTAAGGAGAGCGGGGTAAAATACGCTTCCCAATAGGGAAGCGATAAAACCGAGCATCAGATGCGAAAAATACGACTGCGGATATGACGGATACATTCTGTAATCCGTCTTTATCATCGAAAATCGGCATATAAAGCCCGCGAGCGAAGAAATAAACACACATAATATCATACATATTATTTTCGAACAAAAAAGAGACGTTTATTCATAAATAAAAAACAACTGCCGTATCAAGTCCGATAAGCAGTTGTTTTAAAGCTTCTTCTATATTATATTCAGTACAATTTGTGCGAGGCTGAAATACACGAGAAGCGAAAGCGCGTCTACAATGGTGGTCAGCAGCGGGGAAGCCATGAGTGCGGGGTCGGCTCCCAATTTCTTTGCAAGCATCGGCAGCATGGTTGCCAGCGTAGTCGCCATTATGACCGTTATCATCAAACTCAGCGACACCACGAGAGCCACTGTCATATTTCCGGGATGCATTATCATCACTCTCGCAAAATTCACTATGCAAAGGCACGCGCCGACTATAAAGCTCACACGTATTTCCTTAAACCATACCTTAAAGAAATCGGAGAATTTTATTTCGGACAGCGCCATACCTCTTATTATCATAGTTGAGGTCTGGCTTCCCGCATTTCCTCCCGTATCTGTAAGCATCGGCATGAAAGTGACCAAAAGAGGTACTGCGGCGAAAGCGCTTTGAAACTTTGTGAGTATTGCGCCTGACAGCGTGGCTGATACCATAAGAATCAAAAGCCACACTATTCTGTTCCTTGCATGAGTGAATACCGTCGTTTTCAGGTAAGGTTTTTCGGAGGGAAGCATAGCGGCCATTTTCTCAAAGTCCTCGGTTGCCTCCGCCTGTATTACCTCTACCGCGTCGTCTACCGTAATAACGCCCACAAGCCTGTTTTCCTTGTCCGTGACGGGTATGCTCAAAAGGTCGTATTTTGCAAACAGCTTGGCGACTTCCTCTGCGTCGTCAAGAGTATTCGCGCTTATTATATCGGTATCCATCAGGCTTTCGATGGATTCTTCGTCCTTCGCCAAAAGCAGATCCTTTACTGCGACTATACCCTCAAGTATTCTGCGCTCGTTTGTAACATAGCAGGTATATATCGTTTCATTGTCTATGCCCGACTGTCTTATGCGTTTTATCGCATCTCCCACTGTTTGCTGTTTCTTGATGTTGACCATTTCCCAAGACATAATGCTGCCCGCCGAATTATCGGGGTATTTGAGAAATTGGTTAATTACCTTTCGCCTTTGGGGATCCACCATACGCAAAACTCTTTTTACGACGTTTGCAGGCAGTTCCTCAAGAAGATCCACGACTTCGTCCACGAATAATTCGTCGACTATTTCGGAAAGCTCATTATCCGTTATGGAGCTGATTATTATCTGCTGCATATCTGCGTCAAGGTACGCAAAAACATCGGCTGCGGTTTCTTTCGACAGTATTCTGAATACTATCGTCGCATCCTTGGGGTCGATCTCGCTTATAAACTCCGCCGTATCGACTTCGTTGTGCTCATCCAGTACCTCTTTAAGAAGCTTGAATTTCTTCTCACTGATGAGCCTGTTGAGTTCGTCAAAATATTCTTTTTCCATTTACTTTTGTTTTGGAGAACAAAAGGTGCAGAAAATAAATGAGTATATCACATGGGAAAAACACAGACCGTAGGGACTGTATGGCGTGTCGTCCGCTCGTGATAATCGTCGTCATTGTTTCTGCATAATCCCGTTATGTCCACTGTTTTTCCTCCCGTTATCATATTTTTAATGTGCTAAAAGCGCATACGCTCTTGAACACCTTCGTAAGTATACCTATTTTGAGATTATATTTCAAGCTTTTGTTTGATTTTAAAAAGTTGTTATACTATAATAAACACATTCATTGAACGGAGCGTAGGCATGGATTTTTCATGGGTCGATATAATTATTGTGGTCATACTTGTCATTTGCGCAATAAAGGGGTTGCTTGACGGCTTTGTAAAAGCCTTTCTCTCTTTTTTCATTGTTATAGCGGGCGTTGTGGCAGCTAAAATATTTTCACCCGCCCTTGTCGGAGCAATTAAAACGAAAACGACACTTTACGAAAACATATCGCAAAAAATATCCCAAAAGATGGCGCTCGTGTTTACCGGAAATGCTACGCCCTCGGACGTAACGGATTCCGCACGGCTGCATAATATACCCGACAGCATGGCGAAACACCTCGAAAAGTTTATAGATTCCACAAATAAGACCATAGGTTCAAGCGCGCAGGCATTCGGAGAAAACGCAGCCAATATTATTGTTACCGCCATATCCTTTATCGCAATACTGCTCGTGGTCATATTGGTATGCAAACTTATAGTGCTGCTTCTCGACAAAGTGATGAGCCTGCCCGTGCTGAATACCCTTAACAAGCTCGGAGGCTTTGTTGTAGGTATCGTAAAGGGTGTGTTGTTTGCCGTTATAATATCGACGCTTCTTTACAGCTTAAACGTATTTTTGCAGCTTGACGTGCTTTCCACGGCAATAAACAATTCACTTCTCGTAAAATATTTTTATTTAAGTTTTTTGTTTTCATAGGCGGGACAGGTATGGATATTATATATAAGCTGGGCGACATAGCAAAGATGAAAAAGCAGCATCCCTGCGGAAGCGACGAATGGGAAATAGTACGTATGGGAGCCGATATAAAGCTGAAATGCAAAGGCTGCGAGCATGTAGTGATGCTCGAGCGAAAAAAGTTTGAAAAGAATCTCAAGAAAATATTGCCCTGTACGGCGGAGCCGAATGGGAAATAAATACATGAAATACAGTATCAAAGAACAACTGCAATTAAATAAAGTAAAAGCGAACGGTTTATTCCTTCTGGATATGGACGGTACCGTATATAACGATACTGTTCTTTTTGAAGGGGTAAAGGAATTTTTGTCGCTTATTAAAACAAACGGCGGACGGTATGTTTTCGTTACCAATAACTCCTCAAAATCAGTGGAGGATTATATAAGCAAGCTCTCTGCAATGGGTATAGCATCCTGCGCTACGGACTTTTTTACCTCAACGCAGGCTACCGTATTTTATTTGGAAGAGCACTTTAAAAATAAAAAAGTATTTTGCGTGGGGACGCGTTCGTTTGTTGCTCAGCTCAGCGCCAGCGGGATATGCATAACGCAAGAGTACGAACAAGATGCGGATATAGTGCTTGTTGCTTTCGATACAGAGCTTACATACCAAAAACTGTACGACGCCAGCAGGCTTTTATATGAAGGAAAGGTGTTTTTGGCGACAAACTGCGACCGAGGCTGTCCCGTCGGTTTCGGGCTTATCCCCGACTGCGGCGCAATATGCGAAGCGCTTTATTTTGCCACTTCGCGCCGTCCGAAATATATCGGCAAGCCCGAACCCGATATGATACGTTACGCAATGCAGATGACGGGTTATACAGAGGAAAATACTCTTCTTGTTGGAGATCGGCTCTACACCGACATTGCCTCCGGAATAAATGCGGGCGTGAAAACACTTCTCGTATTTTCAGGTGAAACAACGCCCGAAATGCTTTCTGCTGCCGATATAAAGCCCGACATGACATGCAAGGATATAAAAGAACTGTATGAGGCATTAATAGTCTGATTCTGTTCACGTTTATATTGAAACAAGATAATAAGGTCAGCATTCGAAAAAGGAAATAGAACGTCATGAAATACGATCCCGAAAATTGTCCGTGCAAACGCGTGAAATGCGAGAGGTACGGGCAATGCAAAGTTTGTTTGGAGCATCATCGAGCCCTAAGAGGCAGAAAACAGTTTGCCGCGTGCGAGAAAGCGGAGATAAAAAAGGAAAAAGAATACAAAAAAATGAGGTAATACAAACAGCCGCCTTTCATTATAAAGGCGGCTGTTTGTATTTTCAGACTAAAATATATTTTCGTTTATCTTCTCCCATGGCAGAGCAAGGTCGTCTCTGCCGAAATGTCCGTATGCCGCTGTTTGTCTGTAAATAGGTCTGCGCAGGTCCAAAAACTCTATTATCGCGTCGGGACGCAAATCGAATTTTTCGTTTATAATACGGCTCATTTTTTCATTGTCGTATTTGCCTGTGCCATAGGTATTGAGAAAAACGCTGACGGGCTTTGCGACGCCTATGGCATAAGCGAGCTCTATCTCACACTTGTCGGCTAGACCTGCCGCTACTGCATTTTTGGCGATGTATCTACTCATGTATGCGGCGCTTCTGTCTACCTTTGTCGGGTCCTTGCCGGAAAAGCAGCCTCCGCCGTGCCGTGCGTAGCCTCCGTATGTATCGACGATGATCTTTCTTCCGGTAAGTCCGCTGTCTCCCTGAGGTCCGCCTATTACAAAACGTCCCGTCGGATTTATCATTATCTTCATGTTTTTATCGACAAGTTCCGCAGGGAGCGTTTTTAGTATGACTTCATGCGTTATATCCTCTCTGAGCTGCTCCATGTCGATATCGGCGTCATGCTGCGCGGAGATTATCACAGTGTCTATCCTTACGATCTTATCATCATCATATTCAATAGTCACCTGCGTCTTGCCGTCGGGGCGCAGATAGGGAAGTGTGCCGTCTTTTCTTACGGCTGCAAGACGTTTGGAGAGAGTATGTGCATATTGTATGGCAGCGGGCATAAGCTGAGGCGTTTCATTGCATGCAAAACCGAACATAATACCTTGGTCGCCCGCTCCGGTCTCTTTATTTTTGCCTTCTGTCTTTGCTTCAAAGGATTTGTCTACTCCCATTGCTATATCAGATGATTGTTCGTCTATCGAAACGAGTATGCCGCAGCTGTTTGCATCGAAACCGTAATTTACGTTTGTGTAGCCTATGTCCTTTATCGTATTGCGCGCTATCCTGTTTATATCCACGTAGCAATTTGTGCTTATTTCACCCATTATGAGGACGATGCCCGTGTTGGTGCTGCACTCGCAGGCTACTCTAGCATTTTTGTCGTGCGTGAGAATGGCGTCAAGTATCGAATCGCTTATCTGGTCGCACATTTTATCGGGATGTCCTTCTGTAACGGATTCGGAAGTGAAATAGTGTCTCATGGTTCTCCTTCTACCCTTACGAAAAAAAATTCCTCACACAGTGAGGAAACTTTTCCTCATCATTCAGGCAATGCCTGTAGGTTTTGGCACCGTACATAAATGTCGGTTGCCGGGCTTCATCGTGCCTATTCACTCAGCCGCTCTTAATAAGGGATTTCTATTTGATTTTCTTTACGATAACACCATTGTTTGAGGAATGCAATATTTTTGTCGATTTTTATGCGCAATAGTTGAATGTTCTTCTCAGTTTGTTCGGCACGAGCAATTTCAATGTGCCGATAAACAGCTGCGTTGTGTTCTTGTTAATTTGCCGTAACATCGTCATCATTTGTCGTAAGGGGAGACATACGTTGCATATAGTCGTAAGTATATAAATAGGAAAGCATATTGCCGTTATAAAGCTTTCTGTTTTTGTCTGCTTTTCGCCCGAAACAACGCTGAAATTCGGGGTTGGCGCACAATACATTCAGCTTCCATTGGGGCAGCGCTTCATAAACGTCTCGCATGTCGGCGTAAAGAGCTTCCACATCTTTTTTATCTCCGAGCCTTTCTGCATAAGGGGGGTTGCATACGATAATGCCGTTTTTCTTGCGGCTCGCAAAACTTCTAAAATCCATTTTCTGAAAAGCTATATATTCGTTTGTTCCCGCGCGCTTTGCGTTTTCCATAGCGGTTTTTATCATCCTTCCGTCAACGTCGGAGGCGAGGATTCGGTTTTGCGGTTCGTGTATTGCAGAGAGCAGCTCATTTTTGATGCATACTTTTTTTTTCTCATCCAGAACGCCCCAATCTTCAAACGCAAAGCTTCTGTTTATATTCGGCGCCGTTTTCGAAGCTATCATGGCGGCTTCTATTGCGAAGGTACCCGAGCCGCACATGAAATCCGCAAATTCCGAGCTGCCATTGTAGCCGCTTATTATGAGAATACCGGCTGCGAGAGTTTCTATAATGGGAGCGATGCCTGCCTGTAATCTGTAGGCGCGTCTGTTTAAAGCGGTTCCGTTTGTATTCAGACTGACGGTGACCGTATCGTTTAGGATATTCAAACAAACGGGATAATAAGCGCCTTTTTCGGTAAGCGATGTTATTTTGTATGAAGCCTTCAGTTTTTCGGCTATCGCCTTTGTCGTTATTCGTTGGCAGTCGCCCTTTGAAAAAAGCTTTGAGCGCTTCGAGGATACTTTTGAGGTATCGAAACGACCGTTTTTCGGAATGAGCGAAGCCCAGTCGTACGCGTATATGCCGTCAAAAAGCGCATCAAAGCTTTCCGCTTTAAAGGAGTACAGTTCAAAGAGTACATTGTTTGCGCTTCGCAGTGAGAGGTTAAGCTTGTATACGTCTTCGAGATTTCCTTTTATACAGGCCGTGCCGTCGCTCATGCTGACGTTTTTATAGCCCATTGTAAGAAGCTCACGCTTGAGCGCACTCTCAAGGCCGAAGGCGCATTTTGCCGCTATTGTCATCTCATTCATCCAGTTGCCCCTTGATGTTTTTTATTCTGTCGCGAAGTACCATGGCACGCTCGAAATCAAGCTCTTTGGCCGCATGCTTCATTTCCGTTTCCAGTTTTTCGAGTATTGTTTGTACATTTTGTGCGGGAGCACTCTTGCTTACGCCCTTTGAACGTTTTGTCTTATATTCTTCGGGAATTTCCATAGCGATGAGAGATTCTATTCCCGGGACTATTTTTTTAGTAATGCCCTTTGGCGTTATATGATGTATTTCGTTATATTCCGCTTGTTTCTTTCGTCTTCTGTCGGTTTCTTCCATGGCGTAGCGCATGGAAGGCGTTATGCTGTCGGCATACATTATTACGTGACCGTTTTCGTTTCTTGCCGCTCTTCCGATAGTTTGCACCAGAGAAGTTGCGCTTCGCAAAAAACCCTCTTTGTCGGCGTCAAGTATGGCTACAAGACTCACCTCGGGTATGTCGAGCCCTTCTCGTAAAAGGTTTATTCCTACAAGCACGTCAAATACTCCGCTACGCAGGTCGTTGATGATTTTCATTCTCTCGACCGTGTCTATATCCGAATGCAGATATTCCGTGGCG
>CAYTMY010000038.1:0-8945 GCA_964439075.1 uncultured Lachnospiraceae bacterium
CACTGTACGTATGCCCGACGAAAAGCTCCGTATTTCTTATGGACGCCTTCGAAAGCAAGGAGGGTTCAAAGAAACTGGAAGATTTGCTTTCAAAGCAGATGGATACTCCCATAACCGTGAAAATAACCAAGCCCGACAAACAAAGAGAACAAAAAAAGACCGATATGATAGATACTGCCAAAGAAATTTTGGGTGAGCTCACGGAGCTGCCCGAATGAGATTTTACGGAGGAATAAAATGGCGAAATATCAACAGCCCAATATGGCGAACCTGATGAAACAGGCTCAGAAAATGAAAGAGCAAATGGCGCTTGCTCAACAGCAGCTTTCGGAAATGACCTTCGAAGGAGTAGCCGGCGGAAGCGCCGTTACGGTGGTTCTGAACGGAGACAAAAGAGCTCAGAGCGTACAGATAGACCCCGAACTGCTCAATGCCGACGACGCCGAAATGCTTTGCGATATGCTTTGCGCGGCATTCAACGACGCCTGCGATAAAGCAGACGCCGAAACACAGGCAAAGCTCGGCGGAGTAACGGGCGGCATCAATATTCCGGGTATGTGATATGTACTCCGAACCGATACAAAGACTCATCTCGGAACTTTCCAAGCTTCCGGGGATAGGAAGAAAGAGCGCACAAAGACTTGCGTACTATCTCATAAGCAGAGACAACGACGACGCTCTCAAGCTCGCCGAAGCCATATCCGACGCAGTGGAGCACGTGGTCTATTGTTCGCAGTGCTTTAATATATCGGACAGCAACCCGTGTAAATTTTGCTCTGACGCCGCAAGAGACCGCTCCGTGATATGCGTGGTTTCGGACTCGCGCGACGTATTGGCTATAGAACGCACCAAGGAGTACAAGGGACTTTACCATGTACTCGGCGGAGCTCTGTCTCCTATGGATGGCATAGGTCCCGAAGAGCTTACCATAAGCCGCCTTATGAGCAGACTGACGCCCGATGTAAAAGAGGTGATACTCGCCACCAACCTCAATGTAGAGGGAGAGACCACCGCAATGTATATAGCAAAGCTCATAAAAACGCTCGATATAAAAACGACGCGTATTGCACGGGGAATACCCACGGGAGCCGACCTCGAATACGCCGATGAATCCACTCTCGCAAACGCAATAGAAGGAAGACGGGAAATATAGAAAATGCTCGTGACTTTAAGCGGAGTATCAAAGAGCTTCGGCTCCGATACGATACTCTCGGATATAAACCTGAGAATAGAGAATAATTCCAAAATAGGACTTATCGGGCTAAACGGCAGCGGTAAGTCCACTTTGCTTAAAATGTTATGCGGCATTATGCCGCCCGATAAGGGCAGTATAAGCATAACCTCGGCTACCACCATAGGCTACCTTACTCAAGACTTGGGACTGTGTGAGACCAACACCGTATACGAAGAGGCCCTCACCGCCTTTGCGCATGTTATAAAGCAGGAGGAGCAGTTAGAAGAAAAACGCCTTCAAATAGAGGCATGCAGGGATATAGAGCGCCTTGAAAAGCTCAACGGTGAATTTTTGCGTCTTGCGGAAATCTTTGAAGAAAACAAGGGCTATTACTACAAAAGCATAGTTACCTCCACCCTTTTGGGCTTGGGTTTTGACGAAGAAGCGCAAAGCGGCAGAATAGCCACGCTTTCGGGAGGGCAAAAAATGCGTGTTGCCCTTGCAAAGATGCTCATGAAACAGCCTGAGCTGCTCATGCTCGACGAGCCGACTAACTACCTCGACATAAACAGCGTATCGTGGCTGGAAAATTACCTGTGTTCGTATACGAAATCGTACATAGTGGTATCGCACGACAGATACTTTCTCGATAAGACCGTAAGCACGATATGGGAGGCAGATACCTCGGTAAGAACGTACAGAGGCAATTATTCGGCATACCTAAAGCAGCGCGAGGACGAAATATACGCACAAAACAGAGCCTACGAAATACAGTCGAACTACATTAAAAAACAGCGCGAGATAATAAGAAAACTGAAGAGCTACAACCGTGAGAAATCGGTTAGGCGCGCCGAAAGCAGAGAAAAACAACTCGATAAACTGGAAAAGGCAGAAAAGGCAAAGAACGAAAAGGTCTCGAAGATATCCTTCGCAGCTCAAAAGACCGTATCCAAAAACGCCTTTAAATTTATAAACGCATCGGTGGGTTACGACGGCAAAGCGCTTGTAAACGGCATAGATTTTGAAGTTCGCCATGGCATGAAAATAGGTATTTGCGGCAGAAACGCCACGGGCAAAACCACCTTTCTGCGCACCCTTTGCGGCGAAATACCTTTGGTGTCGGGCGATATAATATACGGCTCGGGCGTAAAAATATCGTATTTCAGACAACACCATGATGACATCGACAAAAGCTTATCCATGCTCGATTACCTAAGCGAATACAGCGGAGAGGATACGCTTGCCGTAAGAAATATTCTCGGAAGCCTACTCTTTTCGGGTGATGAAGTATATAAAGACATAAGCGTTTTGTCGGGCGGAGAACTCAGTCGCGTAGCCGTGGCGAAGCTTATGCTTACAAAGAGCAATGTGCTGCTTTTGGACGAGCCCACAAACCACCTCGATATCGCTTCCAAGGAAGTATTTGAACAGGCGATACGCGATTACGACGGAACGGTTTTTGTAGTCTCGCACGACAGATACTTGCTTGCAAACGTATGCGACAGTATTTTGTACATAGCGGGCAGCAGCGCCTATTTTTACGAACTGCCGTACAATAAGGCGTGTGAGCTGTTCCCCGCCGACGAAAAAACAGAGGCGAAGGAAACCAGGGTAAAAAACAAGCAGGAGCAAAACAAAGAGAGAAAAAACTCTTTGAGCAAAAACGAGATACGCCGTTCACAGGAGCGGATAGCGCAGATAGAAAAGCTTTTGCCCGAAAATGAAAATAAGCGCATCGAAACAGAGGCGCTTATCAATTCGGAAAATTTCTATAAGGACGCGGCAAACGCGAACAAAGTACTCAAAGAGTATGAGCAGATGAACGCCGAATACCGTAACCTGGAAGAGGAATGGCTCAGGCTTAATTATCTGCTCGAAAACAACGAGTAGACATCGGGGGCAAACGCCTCTCTTTTCGCAAGTATAGCAGAACACAGTGCGTTGTAGTCGGCAAAAAGCGCTTCACCTGCCGGAAGATAACCCGCTTTATGAAGCGTTATACGGTCTTCGGGAATCGCATTGAGGCTATTGATTTGGTCGGAGTACGAATAATCCCTGTCCGCAATACTTCCGTCGGGATTCGGCGGATAATTCGTTAATTTATTTCCGTCCGGATTCGTCTGATAAAAATCTATTTGAGAAATCTCACTGTTAGTATAACGCACGCCGAGTGAGGATGTGACCGGATAGTAGACAGACGATACCGAAGCTGTGTATGTCTGTTCTTCATGCACCGCAATAGGCGCGAAGTTTCCGGCAGAAGCATTTTCGGTACAGGCTTTCGCCAACTCCGCAAATTCATACGGCGTGGGATCCGAGGAAGATACGTTCGTTCTGTAAGTCTGTTCCTGAAGCAGGCTTGTGCAAAGACTTTTTACATCCGCACCGAAATGTTCCGAACTTTCGGAATCCGAAGCGGCGGCAGAAAGAGAATAAGCATTCAGCGCCGTATCGAACCTATCGAAGTAAACGGTATTAATCAGTCCGTTTTCCACTTTAATGAGCATTGCGTAAGCACAGCCGCTGTCGTTATAAAAAGCGGAGTGCGCAACGTACGTTCCGTCGGTATACGAATATTTTTTTTCGCCGAGAATTATATCCCCTGTTTCTCTGTCGTTTATATTGCCGCTCGCACAGGCACTTTGCGTCAATATCATAACCGTGATAAAAACGGCGCAGAGCAGCTTTGCTTTCTTACCGAATATACGCTTTTTCATAAGTATATATTACAATGCTTTACCCTGATTTGCAAAACAATCGATATTTTTTAACGATTTGATGATATAATCGTCTTAAAGATAACAATAGCGGAGGTGTCGATGGCACAGCTGTACTACAGATATTCGAGCATGAACGCGGGAAAGTCCGCAGAAGTCATAAAAATAGCTCATAATTATGAACAACAAGGCAAGCGCGTGTTGATATTCAAATCCGCTACGGACGACAGATACGCCAAAAACACAGTGTATTCCCGAGTGGGTTTGAAAAAAAAAGCGATATCCTTCAATGAGGATTCGTCGTTTCTCACTCTTATACAATTTGCCATGGATGAAAACAGCGAACCGATACACTGCATACTTGTGGACGAAGGACAGTTCCTTACAAAACAGCAGGTGCTGCAGCTTGCACAGGCTGTGGATTACATGAATATACCCGTAATAGTGTACGGACTGAAAAACGACTTTAAGAATGAACTTTTCGAGGGCAGCAAAGCCCTTCTGATATACGCGGACAAGATAGAAGAAGTAAAGACGGTGTGTTGGTTCTGCGATAAAAAAGCGACTATGGTATTGCGTCTAAAGGACGGACGACCCGTATACACGGGACAGCAGGTGCTTATAGGCGACAATGATACTTATATACCGGTCTGCCGTAAATGCTACGGCAACCCGAAAAATACCGAAAATATAGGAGGATATGAAAATGATAAAAAATGAAGTGATCGATTCACTGCTGAGCAGAAGGAGCATACGTAAATTCAAACCCGAACAGATAAAGGACGAAGAGCTCGACACTGTGCTTGAAGCGGGAATTTATGCGCCGAGCGCAAGGGCGCAGCAGCCGTGGCTGTTTGTGGCGATACAGGATGAAGCGACAAGAAAAGAAATTACCGAACTCAATTTGTTTATACGCGGAGGCAACGCCGACCCTTATTACGAGGCGCCCACCGTTATTCTCGTATTCGCACAGAAGGGTACGATAGCACCTGTGGAAGACGCTTCGCTTGCACTCGGCAACATATTCAATGCGGCGCACGCCATAGGGCTTGGCGCTTGCTGGATACACCGCGAACGAGAGATGTTTGAAACCGCAAAAGGTAAAGAGCTGATGAAGCGCTGGGGCGTTGACGAAAATTATATGGGAGTGGGCTCGTGCGCTCTCGGTTATGCCGACTGCGAAATGCCTCAGGCGCCGAAAAGACGCGAAGGCACAGTCATTAAAATAAAATAGATGAGCTACGAACTTAAAACAGAACGGCTCATTCTGACTACTTCCGACAAAAGAATGCTCCATGACATTCTTGCTTTTCATATACGCAACAGAGAGCATTTTTTGCCTTGGGAGGACACCAAGCCCGTGGATTACTTTACACGCAAATACCACTCATTTATGATAAAAAGCGAAAAGCAAGCGCTAAAACGCGGAGATGAGGTCGATTTTTGGATATACCGAAAACTTGACGGAAAGCTTATCGGGAAAGTCGTGCTTTTCGGCGTGACCCTCGGCAATGTATCAAACGGCGTACTCGGCTATAAACTTGATAAGGACGAACAAAACAGCGGCTATATGCATGAGGCTTTGGAGTGCGTTGTAAACTTCGCCTTCGACCGTTTGAACCTTCACAGGCTCGAAATAAATATCATTCCGCGCAATACGCGCTCAGTACGCGTGGCGCAGAGGCTCGGGTTTGAGCTTGAAGCCACAAGCAAAGAATTTATGCACATAAACGGCAAGTGGGAAGACCACCTGAGGTTTGTGAAAATAAACGATAATTACAAAGAACAGTAAAATAAACCGCGTAGTCTCCACAATAGGACTACGCGGTTTATAAATAAAGTTTACATTACCGATTATTGCAAATGCTCAATGATTTCTGCTCTGCTTTAAACGGCTCGCTACTGCCGAAAGCTTGCGCGGCAGCCACGTGGCGGCACGCCCGAACCTGTATGACACAGAACTGCAGACCTCTTTGAGCTCCGCCACCGCCTCGAACGGGCTTTTGCCGCCGTTCTGTGCGTAGGGCAGCACAAACTTATCGAAGGTCTCTCGCTCCAACGGTTCCAGCCCGTTTATTTTTACTTGTTCATCGGGCGGCAGTTGCGTCCATTTGTTCAGCATCTCGTGCCATTTTCCGTTCAATTCCTCACACAGCGCCTTCTGCACTTCTTCGTTGAAAGTTTTTCCCTCCAAAAAAGCGCGTATGCTCCAATAGCAGCGAAATCTCCCGTAAAAGCTTTTAAAATCGATGTTTGCGGTCATGGTGGAGTTTTCCCGTATGCGCCTATGAAAAAAAGCAAGCTTGCGGTGGGAGACCCTGCCCGCGTTTAGAATACAGCTTAAAGAATAAAGCTCGTCCTCATATATGACGCCTGAGCGAAACAGAATATTGTGCTCTGTAAGAAACTGCCTTCTAAACAGTTGCAGACACAAAGAGGCGCGGTATTCGCTGTGTTTGTGCATTGCAACAAACAGCTCGGGTCCGCTTTGAGTAAGAGCGTAATCATTCTTTCTGGTGTAGTAGGTTTTATATCCGCTAAACCTTTTCTCAAGCTGCTCTGTCTCAAACTCCGCAACTCCGTCAAAATACAGGATATCGAGTTTATTTTCTTCTGCCTCTGTGAACAGATATTTAAGCGCCTGAGTATCCAGCGTATCGTCACTGTCCATATAGTATATGTACTTTCCGCAAGCCTTGCGAAAGCCCTCGTCACGCGCTATGCCCTGCCCTGTATTTTGTTGATGAAAAACTTTGACGCGAGCATCTTTCGCAGCGTATTCGTTAAGAATGCCGCCGGATAAGTCGGTTGAACCGTCGTTTACACATATTACTTCTATCTGTTTGTAAACTTGCCCGAGAATGGAATCAAGGCAACTCCTCAAATACGGTGCGGTATTGTAGACGGGTATGATGACGGATATCCCGATAAAACCGTTATCCGTGCTGACATATTCTTTTTCCGTTGCGTTTAGCATATCCGCGATACTCCATGCTTTTTTACTTTGTTTTCTTTATAATATTAAGAGTTTCCTTTAAACCGAATTTCTTGCGCAGCATGAAAAACCGTTTTATTGTTGACGGGACAAACATCAGCACGTTCCCTATTCGATATCTGAAGGAACTGATAATATCTTCATACTCTTCACATCGTATATTTAAAGACTCTATAGTTGCAGCCGACTGTCTGAAGGTCAACTCGACCGTTTTGACAAACGCGGCAAATTCTTCGAGCGAAACCGTTGAAACTGCGGCGGCATGAGGAACAAGAACGCTGTTCAGTATTTCCTTCCACATTGTACCGAAATCATGAGAAGCAAGCTTCTCGGTGTATTCCCGCGACTGAGCTCCCGCATCTTTTCGCGCTGTCTCATCATAAAGCATCTCCGCTACACTCTGTGCCGCTGCGTCGAGGTTCTTCCACGGAACCGTCTTAACAGCACTGCAATTTTTAATTACGCTCAAATACGGCATATCGTAGCTCACTATGGGCAGCCCAAAGCTCAAAGCTTCGATCATCGTCATAGGATACCCTTCATAGCTTGATGTCACGAGCATTACGGAGGCGGCGCTGTAGTATTTTTCCACATCGAGACTGTAGCCTGTCAAAACCACGTGTGAGTCAAGACCGAGAGCATCTATTGATTCTCTGAAATGTTTTTCGGTCTCCGCGCTCATCTCCCCCACCATAGTCAGTATAGCGTCGGGAATATAATTGAGAATTTTTTTCATTATATAAAGTGCATCTACAGGATTTTTTTGCATATTCTCAAATCTTCCGAGCCAAAGAACCGAATGTGAATTCAGCGGCGACGGCGCTACCGAAGCTATATCAAAGCTCATGGGATTGATAACGCAGTGAATGTTGTTGTTGAACCGCTGCCAATAAAGGCGGTCCTCCTCACTCAGCACAACGAGAGCGTCCGCGTGTTTTACTGCGCCGCCGGCGTCTATTATCACGGTCAGCCCTCCGATAATCGCCGAAGTGAAAATACCGTGCGAGTGCATAAAAAACGCTGCGCCCGAGCTCTTTATTACACACATATCATGAAAAAGACTATCAGCACCCCATTTATGATACACGACCGCATCAATATCGTATTCTTCGATACACTGCATCCATTTTGCAAAGCGCTCCGCATAGTCAACATTGTCACCGAGCTTGCCGATAACCACCCGCTTTACGCCTTCGGGCAGAAGATAATCCTTTTCGTTCTCTTCTTCTTCCGTCACAACAACAAGACGGTAACCCTCTTTGGTCAGTATACCGCAAAGACAGCTTATCACTCGTTCTATTCCTCCGTTGTAAAGCCGCTCATAATACATTGCAACCGTTTTTACGGAGCGTTTTTTCATCGGAAACAGTTTTGATATGTTGAAGTTTTCGAACGTATATGCATCTCCGTGATATCTCTGCGCAATCGATGTAATCACTTTCTTCTCACCGTATTTTGCGAGAAGATTTTCCATGACCTCATCCCGCTCTGCGGGCGTAAGTTCGTTTATTATATTGAATATGCCTAAGACGTCGTCGCTCCTAATCGTATCGACGGCGGTTTTGTGTTCGTCGTCATATATTCCGCGGCTCTTCGCGAAGGCGATACATAATTCCTCTGTTTCATAAACTTTTAGCCTATGCAAAAGCCGCGCACGTGTGGGTTTGAAGTTGCTTGAAACGCCGTTTCCGTAATTGTAAACGTACAATTTATCTTCAATACCCAGATAATCTTTCGCAATGTGAGATTCGACAAAGAAGAAAAGATAATCATCACTCTTGAGGACAGCTCTGCCCTCTCGAACAGCTTCTATTTCAAAGTGAGTCTGTCTTGCGAGCGGTGCGTAGTGGCACATCATGATAATGTTCCAAGGCATCTTTCGTTCGATAAAACAGTTTCTGAAAATATCGCCTTCGGACAGATGCCCGATATACGGCCTCATGTAGCGCTCGGTGCCCAGTTTTTCCTCCGGTGGGCACAAGTCGGGAAAACTCACCTCTGTACTGAATGCCACAACATCGTAGTGTTGTTTGGAGAGAATTTCGTTAAGCTTACGGCA
>CAYTMY010000039.1:0-8899 GCA_964439075.1 uncultured Lachnospiraceae bacterium
ATAAAAGCTTACGAAGACAAAACCTTAAAGGAGCTTTGCAAAGCTCCCGTGTATGCGCTTCAAGGTATTTCTGAAAACGACGCAAAACTTCTCAAGGAGGCTTTCGGCGTTGATACGGTAAAAGAGCTTGCCGAACTCAAGTATGTAAAATGGGCGCAGGCCATAGCTGTGCTTGCTCAGCGTGAAGAGTAGGTGAGGCTAAATGACTAAAAAACATCTGATATTTTTATTGATAGGGCTTCTTGCGTTTGGGCTTGTCTTTTGCGCGGTAGCGGGCCTGTTTGACAAAAAGCCCGACACGACCCCTCCCGCAGGCGAAACACAGACCGAACAGAACACAGAACCAACGCAGGACAACACCCAAGACGAAACACAGGGCACTCCCCCTGAAGACAAATCGACGTTTGTACGCGAGCTCAGCTTGACAGACCCGATGATGACGGGAGACGACGTTGCACAGCTGCAAGAAGTGCTGCGCGAGCTCGGTTACTATACTACATGGGAGGTCGACGGCATATTCGGAGAGGTAACACAGCAGGCGGTAATAAATTACCAAGCGGACCACGGCATTTACCCCTCGGGAGTAGCGGACAAAACCACATGGGATTCCATAATGAAAACGGGAGGTAGAATGTAATGAACAACAACATAACGCTTTCCGAAGCAAATAAAAAGAAAACTACTCTCACGGTACTTTCCGTTATCGGTATCATACTGCTGATAGCAGCCGTATGCGTTTCGATATCGGCTCATAAAACACTAAGCCTGGTAATGTTTGTTATTGCAGCTCTCGTATGCATAATCGCTTACGGATATGCGATGTATCTCACGCGCAAAATAACACAGACCAAAGAGCAGCGTTTACCTGTGAGCAAGCTTATGCATTCGCTTGCGCTTCATGCGTTACTCGCCGTCACAGCTTTGTTTGCGGTAGTCACGCGTGAGCTTGTATTTACAGTATATCATGCGGCAGCGGAGGGACTGCTCGCAGCAGTACTCATTTTCACGGCGGCAATGTTTGTATGTGATAAATACGGTTTTTACAAGAAAATATGGTTTGCCGCACTTGTTGCGCTCATTACGGCTCTTCTTTCGGGCTTCAAGGTGGAATTGGCGGTACATATCATACTCATTGTATTATCACTTATTGCGGTAATAGCGCTTGTAAGCTCGAAAAAAAATGCGTCAATGTTTAAAGGCAGCGGTATCATTACGGCTCTTGTGAGTATGGCATGCGTGATATGGCATATCATATCGCCTTCGAACGGAATGCCTCACATGGTTCTGCATACGGCGGTAATGGCACTCGGCGCGCTTATGGCGTTGGGAATTTGCTCATATCTTATAAAGGAATATGAAGCATATCTCGATTCGCTTAAAGCCGAAAAAACGATACCTGCAAAAGGAGCGCTCGATGCGCTTGAAAAACCGCGTAAAAAACCGACGGCGGCAAAGAATAAAAATGACGGAGACATACTCAACGTAAACCTCGCGGTAGTGAAAGCTTATGAAAACAAATCCTTTAAGGAGCTTTTAAATTCTCCGACGGACGCATTACAGGGTGTTTCCGCAGACGATGCAAAGCTGCTCAAGGATGCGTTCGGAGTTGACACCATTGGGGAGCTTGCAGAGCTTAAATACGCGCAGTGGGCGCAGTCAATCGTGCTCTTGGCCGAACTTGAGGACAAAGAGGATAAATAAATTCTTTTAACACTGAAGTTATTTAGTGTGCGCTGATTAATATGAAAAACAAGACCCGTTACGGCTTGCGGCATTGCAGGCTGTAACGGGTCTTGTATGTAAAAACTTATCCACAGGCTCATAAAAAGCCTCTTTACTCTTTTATTTCGCCCCTGTCCTTTAAGTCTCTTACTATTTTATCGTACATCTCACTGTCGATGATATATTTCTTTTTATAGAGCAGATATCCGCCCGCAATAAAGAATATCGGCAGTACGAGCATGGCTATTTTCATTATCGTAAGCCCCTGTGCGCTCACATCATAGACCGTTTTTGCGCTGTTTATACCCGAAATTATCAGAGTAGCGCTCACTATACCGCTAGATACGGCACCCGCAATCTTATTTATGAACGGCACTGCGGAAAACGTAATGCTTTCGTTTCTCTTGCCTGATTTCCACTGCCCGTACTCTATCGTATCGGCTACGAACATATACATCATCAACTGAATGAACGCCTCACCCACGAATATAAGCACTCCCGCAATACCTATAGGCAGCATATTCATCGGTGAAAAGAAAAAGATGATATAGCCTATCGCTATCAGCACGGTCGAAAAAGAATACAACTGCTTGCGCGTATATTTTTTGCTGATTGCGGGAAACACAGCCAACGCTGCCAACTGAGATACTCCCAGAACTACTGCGAATATCGAATACATTCCTTCGTTTTTATACGCATACTTAAAGAAATGCACGCCGAAAGAGGTCGTGATAAAATACCCTATGCTGAAGAGAGCCATTGATACGGCAGCAATCAGCAACTGATCGTTCTTGAATATGACCTTGAACATATCCTTCAGTGAAGTGTGCTCCTCCTGTTTGAATACGCCTTTATGCTCTTTAACGCCGAAAACCGTTATGGACTGGAAGGCAAGCAGCAATACCGCTATTATCACGGCGAATACAAACCACGCCCGAACTCCGTCGCCGCCCATTGCCGAAGTCATCATATTGGTAACGGGGATAATGGCGACAACAACGGTAAACATACCTATGTTTGCACATATTCTGGCAAAGGAACCTATACGCTCGCGCTCCTTTTGGTCAAGCGAAAGCGACGGCATCATTGCCCAATAAGCAATGTCGTTGGCTCCGTAGAAAACATCCCACAATATGTACGACACGGCAAACAGCACTACATACGCACCCTCCGATATATTGAAATCGTTGAACATAAGCAGCATGAATACCGCTGCCACCACGGCGCCTATGCCCATCCAAGGTTTGTATTTACCCCATTTTTCGCTTCTGGTATTGTCTACCAGAACACCCATTACGGGGTCGTTCACGGCGTCGAACACCCTGAGTACCGTCAGTATTATCGTCATCCACCACATGGCGTTATCGCTTAAATCCCTTACCTCGGTGAAGTATACGATAGCGTATGTGCTTACCATGGAATAGAACATATCACGTCCTATAGTGCCCAATCCGAAGCATATTTTATTTTTTTTGTTGCTAATCGTTTCCATTTCTTCGCTCCCTTTCATGTAGTATTATTTGATTTCGTTTATCGTATAAAGCTGCGATGCGAAATCCGAAAGCAGCCTCGTTTCTTTATTGTAGCCTGAACCCGTATATTGATTGTTGAGCCTCACGCCGCCTTTCAGAAGCTCCCCGCTCGCTATGTAGCTTTCGGTACAGTCGGGAAGCATATAATGCTTGGCAAGAGTACGTATAACTATCCCGTCGGGATGAAGCTTTATCGGCAGCAGGTGATTGATAAGACCGCCGAAGCGTTTAAGCGAAATATTCTTAGGTATGCTTTTTACGCCGTAAAGCGTATTTGCGTCAAGCCCCTCCGCAAACAGAACGTCGTTTTCGGGAGAAGCGCAGCACAAGCTCTGAAAAAAGCCGCTTACCGCACTTTCCCCTCGCTTATCAGCCACGCTTATGTGCCTTATATGCGGTTCGGTTTCATTATAGCGGAAAAATCTGCCGAACTGAAACAACTCCCGATATTTCTTATAAAGCAATATCTGCTCTTTGAGCTCGCGTCGCTCGGCACGACTCAAATATTTGGGGTCGAGCTCATAACCGAGAGAGGCGAAGGCTGCGGTGTGAAACCGCGTGGATATCGGCGTATCCCGCAGCGTCTGCTGATGAGGCGCCGCCGACACATGAGCGCCCACGCAAGATTGCGGATAGAAATAACTCAAGCCCTCCTGTATCTTCTGTCTCTCTATGGGGTCGGTATCATCGGAAGCCCATATCTGAGGCGAAAAGCAGAGCATGCCCAAATCGAAGCGGTTGCCTCCCGAGGAACAGCTCTCCAAAAGGATACCCTGCCTGTCATGAAAAACTCTTTTAAATATATCGTAAAGACCGAGTATATACCTGTGAGCGAATTCGCCGTTATTATCAAGCGTGGGGGAATAAGCGTCGCTTATATGGCGGTTCATATCCCACTTTACATAGCTTATTTCCGCACTGTCCAAAAGTCCGCGCAAGCTATTCACTATGTAATCACGCACATCGCGGTTGCATAAATCGAGCACAAGCTGATGTCTGCCGTACGTAGGGTTCCTCTTCGGAGTTTTTACCGCCCAGTCGGGATGCGCGCGGTACAACTCGCTGTTTTCGTTCACCATTTCGGGCTCTACCCATATACCGAAGCTCATACCCTTTTGCTTTATTTTTTCGGCAAACTCCTTTAGCCCCAGAGGCAATTTTTTCTTATTTACGGTATAATCGCCCAAGCCCGCGGTATCGTCATTGCGCTCGCCGAACCAACCGTCGTCCATTACAAAAAGTTCTATACCCAGCTCTTTGGCGCGGGAAGCCAGCCGCAGCAGCTTGCCTCGTGTAAAGCGGAAAAAACATGATTCCCAGCTGTTCAGCAGAACAGGGCGTTGTTTTCCCTTCCAGTCGGTACGAACTATATGTTCATTTACAAAATCATGAAAATTTCGGCTTGCCTCTCCGAAACCGTTTGCGGAATATGTCATTACCGCCTCGGGAGTTTCAAAAGCGTCTTTGTTTTTTAGGTCCCATTCAAAGCCTTCGGGATTTACGCCGCTCATAACTCTCGTGGTTCCGTTCATGTTTACTTCCGCAGCTTCGTAATGGTTGCCGCTGTATACGAGATTGAACCCGTACGCTTCCCCCGCATTTTCCGTACAACCTTTTTTATAAAGCATTATCCCCGGGTTATGCCTGTTTGAAGAAGCTCCCGTATTGGATTTATTTACATAAAGACCGTAAGACAGTTCGCGGGTATGCTTGTGGGCTTCCTTTATCCAGCCGCCGTCGAGAGTAAGCAGTGAATAGTCCGTACCCGCAAGGTCGAGCATCATACTCATTAATTTGCGAATTACAACGGTTTCATTTGCTTCGTTTCTTATTATCACCCTGCGCGTAATAACGCCGCATGCTTCATATACCGTATAATACATATCAATATAAATATCGTATGCTTTATCCTTCAGCGTGACGCACAGGCTTTCGCACTCGTCTTCCTTTCCGTATGAAAGCGGCAGTTCGCTGCTTTGCGTACTGCCTTTGAAAATGCGGCTGTCACAATATATAAAATCGGTCGTAAAAGTGCCGTCGGGCATTTTGATTTCCATAGGGCTGTGGCGGTAATCTCCTCTGCCCATGCCCGAATATTCAAGCAGGAGCACATCGAGACAATAGGTTTGGTCGCTCTCGTCATATACGACGCTGCTGCCCGTTACGGCGGTATGTTTAAAAGCAAGCGTCTTAATGTCCTCGTCGCAAATCTTCGCACCGTAATAGATGTGCTCAAGATGACCGAATTCCGTCACGCGGAAAATATACGATGAAGTAAGTGTTGTAAGAAAGAAGGCGCCGCCCTTTTTTTCAATCATTTGATGATGACCCCCTGCCACGGTTTGAGTTCACCGTCGAATTTTTTTCCGCCATAGTTTGAAATGACTGTTTCTCCCGTTACATTCACCTTCACCGTTTTGCCGCTGAAATTGAGCGCAACCATGAGTTTTTCACCGTCAAGCTCTCTTTCGTAAACAAATGCCGTATTTGATATATGTATTTTTCTAAAGGAACCCTCTCTGAGCACGGGTGAAGTCTTGCGCAGCGCTATCATTTCTTTGTAAAAATTCAATACCGAATTTTCATCCGACAGTTCGGCTTCGGCGTTTATCGTTGTATGGTTGCCGTTTACCTTTATCCACGCTTCTCCTTCGCTGAAGCCCGCGTTTCGCCCGCCGTTCCACTGCATGGGAGTACGCGCGTTGTCGCGGCTTACCTCCCTTATCATTCTTTTTCGGTATCCTTCGGGAATATGCAGTTTTTTCGCAAGCGCATAAATGTTCTCAGATTCCACATCGCGTATGTCGTCCATAAGCGTAAAATCAAAATTGCGCATGCCGAGTTCCTCGCCCTGATATATATAGGGCGTTCCTCTCAGAGTAAACAGCATTACGGCAAGCATTTTGGCGCACATATCACGGTAACTTTCATCGGAACAATAGCGCGATACGCTGCGCGGCTGGTCGTGATTTTCAAGGTAGTTGGCGTTCCAAGGCACTTCGGTTTGCCACTTCGCTATTGTTTCAAAAAATTGCTTCGGTTTGAATTTTTTGCGGAACCATTTCACAAACACCTGGTCCGCATTCTGCTGTTCGAACTGAAACACCATACTCAGCTCCCCGCGCTGCGCGGAAGTAAGCTCGTTGGCTTGTGCTGTATCCACAAAAACTGTCTCTCCTACGGTAAAACAGTCGTAGTTTTTCAGCACATCCTCATGCAAAGCGTGCAGTATATTATGTGTTCCTTCATTTGTCAGATAATGCTCGCTGCCGCAAAGGGCCATTGCGGGCTTGCCGTTTTGAAGAGTTTTTTTCCATATTATATTTATTACATCGCACCTAAAGCCCGCTATCCCTTTATCGAGCCAGAAGCGCATTATATTCTCTATCTCTTCGAGTACCTTCGGATTTTTATAGTTCAGATCGGGCTGTTTTTCGGAAAACAGGTGCAGATAGTATTCGCCGCTTCGCTCGTCCTTTTCCCATACCTTCCCTCCGAAAAAGCCTCCCCAATTGTTAGGCTCTTTTCCTCCTTTGCCCTCTCGCCAGAAATAATAATCGCGGTAAGGGCTGTTTTTGTCCCTGCTTTTCACAAACCATTCGTGCTCATCGGAGGTATGGTTTATAACAAGATCCATCATTATTTTCAGCCCGCGGGCTTTTGCCTCGGCAATGAGTCTGTCCATATCCTCCATGGTAC
Organism: uncultured Lachnospiraceae bacterium; assembly: GCA_964439075.1. Lineage (GTDB taxonomy): Bacteria > Bacillota > Clostridia > Eubacteriales > Anaerofustaceae > CAYTMY01. Next base: position 6,954 of record CAYTMY010000039.1, read on the forward strand.
CGAAGAGAGGATTTATCGCACGGTAATCGCTTATATCGTAACCGTTGTCGTCCATGGGGGAAGCGTATACGGGGCTCAACCATATAACGTCGGCGCCCAATTCTTTTATGTAGTCGAGCTTCGATATAATACCCGGAATATCTCCCTTGCCGTTTCCGTCGGAGTCCTTGAAACTAAGCGGGTATATCTGATATACCACAGCGTTCTGCCACCATTCATTCATGTCGTTTATTCCTCGCTCTTTTTATAACTATAGCATTGAGTACAATATTTCTCGTACATTTCTTCCGTTACGCCGTCGTTGGCTATCATTTCCGTAAAAAAGTTTCCGCTCTGCTTTACGGTGCGCTTTTGTGTTTTATAGTCGATATGCACAAGTCCGAAGCGTGCGCTCTCACCCTCGAGCCATTCGAAATTGTCGGTAAAGCACCAGTGATAATAGCGCGTTACGGGAAGTCCGCTTTCCGCAAGAGCCTTTATATGTTCGTAAATATATCTTGCTCTGAAGCTGTCGGTGTTGTCACATGTGCCGTTTTCGGTGATATATATTTCAGCATTGTATTTTTCGTAAAACTCACGGCAGACGCGCACTATGCCTTCCGGATATATCTCCCAACCAAGGTCATTTACGGGAACGTCTTTTTTTACACCGTCGCCCGGAGAAGTCACCGTCGAGCGCGTGTAATAGTTAATGCCGATAAAATCATAGTATTTGCCATTTTTAATATCTTTGTTCCTACCTACGGGAAAGGCGCACTTGCCGTTTGCCATAGCCTCGGTCACTGCGCTTTGGAAGCACCTTTCGCTTATTTTTGCCGCAAGGCGATGCTTGATGCTTTTGGGGTTTTGCGGGTCAAAAACCCTTACATGCATGGCAAATCCCACCTTTGTATTATCAAAACCGCGCTGTAAGCGAAGGGTATGAATTTCCTTATACGCCGCAATGTGGCAGCGTACAAAATTGGTAAACGCCTTTGACACCGAAGAGAAGGATTTTTTACCCGGAGGCCATATACCGAAAAGCAGTCCGTTGGCGGCGTATACGTTCGGCTCGTTTATCGTCACATATTCTTCGACGATATCTCCGAGAGTCTCGATCACCTTTCCGACAAATTCCGTAAATATCTCCACGCATTCATCACACTCAAAAGCGCCCATGTTTTCAAACCACATGGGATTTTCAAAGTGGTGCAGCGTCAGCAGCGGTTTTATTCCGAGTTTCAGCATAAACATTATTTCATCGCGGTAATGCTTTAATACTTCTTCATCGAAAACTCCTCGCCGGGGCTCTGTTTTGCTCCATTCTATTCCGAAGCGGTAGGCTTTAATGCCCATGGACTGCATAAGAAGCAAGTCCTCTTCATAGCGTTCATAATGTTCGTTGGCACGGCTTGGGTCCGCTCCGTCGGTGATGTGACCCTTTTTGTACCAATCGTACCAGTTATTGTCGCTGCCGCCGCCCTCTATCTGCGTTGCTGCGGAAGATACGCCAAGCAGTATTTTACCGTCAAGTGAAAAGCTGTTCATAGATGAATTCCTTATATTTACTTTGATTTTATTATACGGTCAGAACAGGAGAAATGCAAAGAGTTTGAGAAAAAACGCCTTATGCTTACTTCTAAGGCTTTATATGGCGCCCATGCGCGGCGAATGCCTTTGGGCGATGCCCTTCGTTTTTTGTACTGACGTACGGATTTGTGTTTAAGGAGGTTAGTACATATACCTTTGTTTACAAAAGTATGTGTAAGAACTTTCTTTTTGATTTTTCAATAAAAACTGTGTCTCTTCATTTTCTCAGCGATGAGAAAACGAAGCGTGCGGTGCATAAGTTCGACTAGCTAAAAATCACAAAGCGATTTTTAGAGACTCACTTAAAAGAATCGGTGCTCCAAGCGCCGCACGGGCGCAAGCGCGATATATGAAGACCGGGCACAATCATGCCGGTA
>CAYTMY010000040.1:0-8858 GCA_964439075.1 uncultured Lachnospiraceae bacterium
GGTGCTTTCATGCGCCTATATATTGGTATCGGCGTATTCACTCGGCGCGGGGCTGTGCCTATCCTGCGCCGTACTCAATGCGGCATCGCTCTGTATATTTTGCGGATTCGATTTTTCATACATGGGTTTAATGTGCATAAGCGCACTGCTGTGCGTGCTGACAAGTTCACTTTCGAAAACAGTGATTGCGGCAAGCTTCGTTGCGGCGGTGGCTCTGGGTTCGTTGCTCATCGGTCAGCATGAAATACTTACCGATGTGGCGGCATGCGTTTGCGGCACCGTAATATTTTTTCTTTGCGGCGGATATATCAAAAAAAATCGGAGGAAATAAAAAGCTCCGCGAAAACATCGCCGCTTTCTTTAAATGAAACGGTAAAAACAGTTATAAAAGAAGAAATGAGCTCTCAGAGAAATATGCTTGCGGAAATGGCGCGTAACGTGGACCATACGTCTGCGGGCAGCATGAGTACCGAGGATACCGTAAAGACGGTATGCCGCATGGTATCCTCCGATATATGCCCCGGCTGTCCCTCTTATGCAAGTTGTTGGGTGCACAATGCCGCTGTTACTTACGAAGCCTTCGGTGAGGCAGTGCGTATAAGTATGCTCAATCCCTCATTGAATTTTGACAAGCTCCCTAAGCGTTTTATCGCTCAATGCTCCAAAAGCAGGATGATGTTTAAAACCATAGGCTATATTTACGATTCTTTTAAAGTGAAGCAGGCGTGTGAAGTGAAGATAAACAGCATGAAGAGCATAGTAGGGCATCAGTTTTCTCACTTATCGACAATATTGGACAGGCTGTACGGACGTCTTTCGGACGGTCTGCATATAAACACCGCGGAGGCAGGTTTTGCGCAAAGCGAACTTGAAAACAGCGGCATAGATATCGATAAGCTCTATATAATAGAGGATTTCAATAAGAAAAAAAGGGTATTTGTACATACGCCGCATCCTCTCGACGATGGGGAGGCTTCCCGTGAAATACCGCGCGTGCTTTGCGGAGTTTTGGGCAAAGAGATAATATACGACTATGCTTCTGCTGCGGTAAAGACCGACGAAGGTTACTGCTATGTGTATTCAGAACAGTTTCCTTACCGACTATCCTGCGGATTTGCGGGCTGTACAAAGCACGAAGCCGATTTTTCGGGCGACAGCAATACTGATACGGTGCTTTCGAACGGCATTCATGCTGTGGCTATATGCGACGGTATGGGCAGCGGTCTTGAAGCCTCCAAGCAGTCGGAGAGGGTCCTTGATATGCTCGAGGTATTGCTGAATGCGGGTTTTGACGAGACTAAAGCTTTGGATATGATAAATTCGGTGCTTGTGCTCGACGACTCCCGTGAAATATTTGCCGCGCTTGACCTTTTCCTGTTCGATTTGAACAAGGGTATCGGCGAATTCGTAAAGGCGGGGGCATGCCCTTCTTATATAAAACGGGGAAGGGATACGAAAAAAATATCCTACGATTCTCTTCCGATGGGCATTTTGGAGGAAACTCACATTCATAAGGGCATACAAAAGTTTGCCAAAGGAGACTATGTGTATTTTATGTCGGACGGTTTCTTTGAATCGGTGGGCAGCGACGAGGATTACATACGTTCCTCACTTCTTCGGCACGACTACCGCAATCCGCAAAAGGTTGCCGACGCACTGTTTACGGACGCCCTTGAAAAAGCGGGCAATATTGCAAGAGACGACGTCAGCATTATGGTCGTCAAGGTGAGAGCATAGAGAACTTTTTGCCATGGCTCTTTTTAAATATTATGTTGCAAAGTTAAGCTGTTTTACAAGAAAATATATATAAATATGAATGTACAAATCTTATGCCGTATGCTATAATAAATAAGCTATGGCACAAAAAAAACACGTAAGAGCCGTTCCCGCACAATTTATTCTTATCGCCGCAGCTATTCTTGTTTTTGCACCTTTGTTAAGCTTTTATTTCGCATCGAATATAGAAAATGAACTGCGCGATAATACGTTTTCCTCTCTCAGTGAAATGACGCAGCAGCAGGTAGCTCTTGTCAACTCACGTATAGAGGGACAGTTTTATGTGCTCAGAAATCTTGCTAAAAACATATCGCAGACCGATATCGGTGACGAGAGAGTATTTCTTGCAGACGCCGATTTCCTTGCCAATACGGCAGCTACGGGTGACTTTTCTTTGCTTTTGCTGGCAAATTCACTCGGAAGCGCCGTCTCTGACGACGGGACTCGGTTCTACATATCCTCCGAGGAAGCTTTTGCCCGCAGCATGAACGGCGAAAGCTGTGTTATTTATGCAAATAATACAAACTTTTCCGCGCAGCCGGGTTTTTTGTTCTCCGTTCCGGTTATCGATAGCGGCGGCAGTGTTGTCGGCGTCGTTCTTGCAGGGTACTCCTCAGAGCAATTTTCCGATTTCCTTGTTACGCACGGTTTTGAGGGAACGGCGCACACTCATATACGCGATTCCGCGGGAAATATCATAGCCGCCTGTTCTCACGAAAACAGCATGCAGCTCATTGAGCCCCAAGAGATTTCAAATATACGCTTTGAAGGAGATATGAGTCTTGACTTGCTTAAAAGCGATATGCTTTCATCGGAAAGCCGTACCATAAGCTTTTCCTACAATGACAATAACGAATATGTGAGTTATGCTCCGCTGGGGGTAAACGACTGGTACGCCTTTTGTGTAGTCGATTCCGACGCAGTAAATGATGGAAAAGCGATAATAAACAAATACGCTACAGTGCTTGCCTTTGGATTTTTATTCCACGGCATACTTATTCTCTTCATAGTATGGTCGTTTGAAAAAAAACGCCTTCGCACCGAAGTCGATGAGAAATACAAACCTCGTTTGATACAGCTCTCCGAAAAGACGAGTCATGATTCCCTTACGGGACTTTATAACCATGAGGCTGCTGAAAATGCAGTCAACGCATTTTTATCGGGTGAAGGTAGTAAGGGAATACATGCATTTTTCATGATAGATATAGATAATTTTAAGATGATAAATGACACCTTCGGACATGCGGAGGGCGATGAAACTCTCATTTCCGTCGCTGTTCAACTTCGCAAGATATTCCGTTCGGACGATATCGTCGCGCGTATGGGCGGCGACGAGTACATGGTGTTCATGAGAAATGTCTTTTCCAAGAGCTTTGTGTCGGTAAAAGCGCAGGAGGTGTGCGAAAGCCTTCAATTTATCCGCACGGGCGGCGAGCATCAAATGAATGTTACCTCAAGCGTCGGCGTCGCTATATGCGATAACACGGAAACTGCATTTGAAAATCTTTACAGGCAAGCGGACGAGGCATTATACCAAGCTAAGAATTCGGGTAAGTCGCGATATGAAATATACGACGGCGAATTTATTTCGGAGGTGTATGACGCACGGACTCCGCAGCAGATAACCAATACCGCGGTGCAGTATAAGGCTCTTCTCGAATACCTTGACGCGGGCATACTTCTTTTGGAAATAACAGACAAGATAAATATTCTGTATGCGAGCAAGGGGTTTTACAATATCAGCCATATACCGCGACCCGACAATGGGGATAAAAGCGATTTGATACTATCTCTGATGGATCAGCAGGACCGAGCAAGGCTTGATGCTATGCTTTTTAGCGGCGCCCAAAGCGGTGAGCTGGTAAACTACGTTTATCGTTCCGAAGACCCTATGACGCATGATATATACTACCGAAGCATACGCGCGGTTCGTATTCCTTATGAGGGAAGCGAAAGCCCCGTGATGATAGCGGCAATAACGGACGTTACCGATTTAAAAAGGACCGAAAGCGAGCTTGTGCGCAGCGGAAATCTGTTGAAAACAGCGTTTGAACAGCTTGACGGTCACATATATGAAATAGACCTCAATACTCGTACCTTTTACGACCGCACCCAAACTGCCGAGAGGTATATGTATAAAGGAGCGGCGGTAAGCGATGTTCCTGAGGCTTTTATAATAGACGGCACCGTACATAAGGATTCTGTGAATGAATTAAGAGAATTCTACCGAAAGATGTATAGGAGAGAACCCTCTTCGGCTTGCCTTGTGCTCCTGAAAAACGCGCAGGGCGCATTTGTGTGGCAGCACATGAAATATACCCTCTATAAGGATGAAACGGACGAATATGCGCGAGCGCTCATTCTTTCCACTCAGGCGGGAGATATGACATTTGCCGTTAAAAAATTCGAGCGTGAGAAAAAATTGTATGAAGCCGTAAACGGGCGAATACTCGCTTCGTGCATCGTAAACCTTTCAAAGGATACGGTAGTAAAGCGAAATTACAAAGAAAAGGATCTGTTCAACGACAGCCCCAATGTGAGCTATACTCACATGCACGATACAATAAAGCAGCGGATATTCGGAGAAAACGATCTGTATTCCTTCAATACCAAATTTTCTCCGAATGCTCTTACAGAGGCTTTTCGGCAAGGAATTGATACAGTATCCCACGAATACCGAATGGAGAGCAAAAGCGGTCTGATATCATGGATACGCAAGACAGCGGATCTTATCGCGGAGCCGGAATCGGGAGATATATACGCATTCATATATACCAAAAAAAGCACAGAGAATAAAAAATGGTCGGAGTTTATCGAGCTGAAGCCCGAGCGGGAGACCGCAAGCGGTCTGTATAACGAAAAGACATTCTCTTCTCTCGTAACTGCATTGACCTCGCAGCATTCTTCGGGGCGGGAAAAATGCGCGCTTGCATGTATAAACATCGAAAGTTCGGGAAATATCGGCGATACTTACGGTATAAATATTTCGAATAAGCTGATTGGATTCACGGGTAAGCTTATGAGACTCACCATATCCTCGCATTTTCTCGTAGGATATTTAAACACCTCTCTTATAGCCGTGTTTTCTCCGCTTGTTACATCTGAAGAACGGTTTGTAAAGAATTGCGGCGAAATACGGGAATATCTGTTCAATACGCTTTCCGACGCCTTCGGCGATTCCCGAATGAAAATAAAAGCGGGTATAAGCATACAGACAAAGGAGTTTGCCGCTTATGACGGGCTGTTGGCAGACGCCATAAAAGCCTTGGATAATATCGGCGCCGACACGGATGAGGCGCAGGTCGCTCTCTTTAAATCGAATCTCGTCGAGAACAAGGTGCGACATAATGCCGAAATATGCGCGGAAAAACGGTCATATTTTCCCGAATATGCCTTTAGTGCAAAACTCACTAAGGCTTTCGGTTCGATAGCCGCTTCCGAAAATCCCATGGAAAAAACTTTGGAGGTTGTGGAGGAACACTATAAAGCGGCTAAAGTTTATTATGCACTGAAAATATATGACGATAAAAATAAATTTACGTTGCAAGAACAGTTCTCCTCAAATAAAGAAAATGAGCGAAACGACGAGCTTCGAACCATTGAACTGTCCTTGCCTGAGTTTTCCGGCATTATATCGGCCGATAAAAATCCTCTTGTTGCAGACGCCGCTTTACTGCGTGAAAGATATCCGAAATTTTATAAGCAGTATGCGCTCTACGGGATAAACAATGTGATATTATCTCCTGTTTTTGACACATACGGATTGTGGGGGGCGATAATTTGCGAGGAGCCGTCGGTAAATGAGAGCGACGCCGTATTTATTTCCGCACTGGGAAATTATGCGGTGAGCGAGATGACATCAAGCGAACTCCGCGATATTAAAACACGCTTTATGCGCACCGACCCTCTGACGGGAGTGATGAACCGCTACAGCTTTGTGCAAAACACCGAAGCACTGCGGCAAACAGCGCTTAATTCGGCGGGGGTATTATCGGTTGATATCAATGGCTTGAAATACATCAACCGCGATTACGGCGATGCGTACGGCGACGAACTTATAAAAAAGACTGCGGATATTCTCACGAAAGAGTTCGGCTCTACAAACGTATACCGCTATTCGGGCGATGAATTCATGGCGGTGCTTCTTGATATAACACAGGATATTTTTGAGAAAAAATGCCGCACCGCAAAAACGCTTTTGAATGAAAACATGCAGAATATTGCCGCGTCGGGTTATGCGTGGTCAGACGAAGCCATAGATATCCAAAAGCTCATAATACATGCGCAGGAATACAGAAATATTGCAAAGAGTAATCTCAAATTTCTGCATAAACTCAAGTCTGTCGATGTGCAAACATCGTGGGCGGATGACCTGACTGAAAATATAGCCGCGGGCAATTTAAAGCTGTACTTACAGCCCAAAGCTCATGTAGACAATATGACGCTAGCAGGTGCCGAGGCGCTATGCAGGCTGAAGTTGCCGGGTCGGGCTGTTATCACGCCGGACAAATTTATACCCCGCGCGGAGCGCAGCGGTATGATAAGCAAAATAGACATGTTTATGCTTGAGCACACATTGCAATGGATAAGCGGATGTATAGATAAGGGCTTGCCCGCATTGCCGATTTCGGTAAATTTTTCACGCCTTACTGCGATTTCCGAGGATATGGTGCAAACCGTATCGGCAATATGCGATAAATATCCCATGGTAGATCGTTCTTTGATAGAGATAGAAATAACCGAGTCTATGGGAGAGATAGAGCGTCCGGCCCTTGCAAAAGCAAGCGCAAATATACGTTCGCTGGGGTTTAAGCTTTCACTCGATGACTTCGGCAGCGAGTATTCGAGTCTTTCGGTACTTTCGTCGATGCGCTTTGACGTATTAAAGCTCGATAAAAGTCTTATAACAAATATCCTTACCGATGAGATGAGTCGTATCACCGTAAAGAATGTTATAAGCATGTGTGCCGAAGCCGGTATCGACAGTGTGGCGGAGGGTGTGGAAACAACAGCTCAGTATGAGCTGCTGCGAACGCTCGGTTGCGACCTTATACAGGGTTACCTTATAGAAAAGCCGATACCTTGTGAGGATTTCGAGAAAAAATATTTATGTACGCCATCAAAACTTTGGTAGAGCGGACGTTTCGGTGGCGCATTTCATCCTTTGACGGGAATACTTACGTAAAGTATACTAAAAGGCGGAAAGCCATGTGCACAACAAAAATAACGGGATATTGTCGAAAAAAGTGACTATGAAGTTTACAAAGAATGAGCAAAAAAAGTAAATAATAAAAATTATATGATAAAATAAACAGAAAGATAAGGCATAAGGAAAAAAATAATCGGTAGGATATACATGGCATCAAACGAGAAGTGCATTGATAAACAACAAAAGAAAAGTGTCGGGACGTTCTTGCCGCAGGCTTTATTGCCGATATTATTGCTTGTCATAATAATAGTTGTTTTAATACTGAACAGCGCGCTTATCACGAGACAAGCGGTGCGCAATGCACAAGAGATACTTGAAGATTCGCGACAGAGCAGACGGCTACTTTAAACGCAACTTTGAGCGGTCAATATGAAACGCTGGAGACCTTTGCTTCAAGTATTGCCATGCAGGAAAGCGTCGATACTAACAACGCTGTTCTGCGCATGAGTGCGATAACGGAAGCTTCGCCCTTTTTACATCTTTTCTATATAATGCCCGATGGAACCTCTTATGCGGATAACGATATGGTGTTTAACGTATCCGAACGCGAATATTTTTTGCAGGCAAAAGGAGGAGTGCGCTCTATACAGATGTTCAGCACGCCTACGGGGACGGCAGCGCCCGTTTTGTGCTTGCAGTACCGGTCATAAAGGACGTAAATGTAATAGCGGTAATAGCGGGCAGCTACAATGAGGAGCTTCTTCGAAAGTTGCTGATATCTAGGATATACGGAGGAAGCGCATATTCCACAGTTTACAATTCAAACGGCGATTATGTAATAGGTACGGATAACGTAAACTACTTACTTACGGAAAGCAATGTATATGACTCTCTTGGTAAGGTGAGTTTGGACGGCAAATATACCATTGAGGATATAAAGAAAAGTATACAGAAAGGAGAAATGGGGTCTTTTCTTTATACTGTGAATGCAAGCAAAAGATGCGTTGTCTACGTGCCTTTGGACATAGTTTCGGCAAACGGCTACAGATGGGTGATGTTCAATGTGGTGCCCTACAGCGTGATTGAGAACGAAGCGGCGCTTTTTACTCGCAACAGTACGTTTACTTTTGCCGCCGTGCTGATTCTCATAATAATACTTTTCACTGTATTTATAAGACGTGAAAGAACAAATATAAAAAAATTGCGGGAGGACGCAGAACAACTGCGTATAAGAGAAGAACAGTTTCGTATTGCCGCTTCGCACGGCGGACGTGCCGTTGCCCGCTATGATATAAAGACAAAAACATACTATAACGACAGCGATTTATTGTTTTTACAGGGTTTCGGCTCCATCATACATAACGTACCCGAAAGCATTATTAATAAAAATATGGTAGCTCCCGCATCGGTAGACGACTTTCTCGGCTTTTACGCCGACATGAACTCCGGACTTTCCGAGTGTAACGTCGATGCTTTGCTGCGTACTCCGGACGATACGTTTTCATGGTTCCACCTTGAAGCCGGTATAAGTTTTAACGCCGAGGGAACGCCTGTTCAGGCCATTATTATTTTTTACGATATAAGCGAACAGCGTAAAAAAGAAGCTATTTACCGTAAGTGGCAGCAGTCATTAAAAGATACGCCTGCCGAAGAGTACACGCTTTTCCGCGCCAATCTTACCAAGGACTCCTCTTTGGACGCCGTAGAGGGTTCGCTGCTTCAAATAGATTTTTCCGATGAGGCGACAAGTTTCAACAAGCGTACGGATGAATATGCCGAACAATATGTTTACAGTGATGACGTCGAAGAATACGTAAGGCTTCTGAACTCGGAAAATCTGCTTGCAAATTATTACCGCGGCAATCGCACGTCTTCGATGGAATACAGGGAAAAAACTCCCGATGGCGGATTTCGATGGATACGCATTAGCGTT
>CAYTMY010000041.1:0-8833 GCA_964439075.1 uncultured Lachnospiraceae bacterium
CAAGGTCGGTTCGTATTCGAGGTAAGGGCGGAAGGGATTAAGGTCAAGGGATTTAAGGGCATAACTGTTTAAAGAGAGGCGTAGCGCCTCTCTTTAAATGCGTAAAAGGGGGGGGATAAGGGCTGAACTGTTTAATCGAGCTAAGCGGCTCGTATTAAATGCGTAAAGGGATATTAAGGGCAGAGGGCAAGGGATTTTTTTGTACATAAGGACAGGTCTCATTTCAAAGAAGTCAGAAGTACAAAAATAATATTTTGGTTCATTTTTACTGCGAGAGCGGTCCTCTTTGATAAATAATCCCTTGAATATGGCTATTTTTTAAAGTCCTTTTCAAACTCATTCACGCTGTTCATCAAAAGCGTGGACGTATACGCCATTGCGGGACCCGCTCCGAATCCCATGGCAACTAAAGCAGCGTCGATTATTTCCTCCTTGGCTGCTCCTGCCGCATAAGCGCGGTAAACGTGATACACTATGCAGTATTCACATCTGCTGAAGACCGCAATGGCAACGCTTATAAGCTCCTTTGTCTTTGCATTCAGCGCACTGTCGGCGCCGTTTGCCTTCATGAAAGCCGAAAATGCCGAAAGTACCTCGGGACGTTGTTTGGCAAGCTCCATGTTGCCTTCGTTCAGCTCATTGAGCATTTCTCTTACATCTTTCATAACGTGACCTCCCGTATGCCGCCGCTTTTAATGGTATGCGGCGATCGTATTTTAAGTATAGTACATTTTATATTTTTGTCAATCCCATCAAAATTATTCCGTATACGTTTATTGTCATACGAAACAAAAAATCATAAGCGGGATATACCCTCCGGTATATCCCGCTTATGATTGAGCTTATGCATTTGATTTCACTTGAATACTATATCTTTTTTATTCTGCACGCCGTTGTAAAAGGCGTAAGCGTCGGTTTCGTTTTTACCTTCGGGCTTTACGGTTTTTATAAGCACATAATCGTCTCCGCAGGCTATCATCACGCCCTTTTTGCCCGCCGAAACTATCGTGCCCGGGCGCTGTGCGTGGCTTGCCGCTATATACTGAGCGTCAAAAAGCTTTAATGTTTTGCCGTACAGTGTGGTCTGCGCGGCGGGGTAGCGGTCGAGCGCGCGTATTCGGTTGAACACGCTTCTGCCGTTGCGTGAAAAATCGATTATCTTATCTTCCTTCGTTATCTTTTGCGCATAGGAGGAATCTTGCTCGTTTTGCGGAGTCCTCGGCTTGTAGCCTCTTTTTAAGGCGTCCAGCGCTTTTTCTATAAGCTGCCCTCCAAGCGCGCTCAATGTATCGGAGAGGGTGGTAAAGGTATCCTCTTCTTTTACGGGGCACTTTTCCGTCATCATTACATCGCCCGTATCAAGCCCCTCGTCCATATACATAACGGATATACCCGTAAAGAGCTCGTCGTCCATTATACAGCGCGTTATGGGCGCTGCGCCGCGGTATGCGGGCAGAAGCGAGCCGTGTATATTCAGCGCTCCCTGCGGACACATTTCCAATATATTTTTTTTGAGCAGCTGTCCGTAAGAGCACACTATAACGACGTCCGCTCCCAAGGAGCTCAAAAGTTCAAAGCTTTCCTCGGAGGATACGTCCTCGGGCTGATATACCTTCAATCCGTGCTCCAGAGCGCACTGCTTTACGGGAGAATAAACCACCTTCTTGCCCCTTCGTGAAGAGGGCTTGTCCGTCTGGGTTACCACGCAAAGCGCCTTGTGCGAGCTTTTCAGCAGCGCCTCAAGCGGAGCTACGGCAAAGGCTCCCGTTCCCATATATATATATTTCATTTATTCCTCCGCCTTGTCATCTTCGCTTTGCTTGTTTATATCCGTCACATTTTCGGCTATATCCGTAAAGAGAATGCCGTTTAAGTGGTCTATTTCATGGCACAAAGCTTTTTTGAGAAAACCCTCCGCCTCGTATATCACTTCGTTTCCGTCTGTATCGAGCGCGCGCACTTTTACCTTTTCGGGGCGGCATACTTCGCCCACCATTCCGGGTACCGAAAGACACGCCTCCTCTTCCTTGACCTCTCCCTCGGAGCATATCACTTCGGGGTTTATGAGTTTTATTAGCGTTTCGCTTTTTTTTGCGCGCTCTTCGGGCGGCAGCGCTTCAAGCTCGAGCTCCTTTTGATACTGCTTGTACTCCTCGCAGCTTTCCTGCTCTTCGCATCCCTCGCAGCTCTCCTTTTCGCATTCGGAGTTTTCGTGCACTCCTCCCACGTCTATCACCACGAGCCGTCTCAATATGCCCACCTGTACGGCGGCAAGCCCCACGCCGTTTTTTTCGTACATGGTCTGCGCCATGTCATCAAGCAGTTCGAGTATCCGTTCATTTATCTCGCTCACCTCGCGGGAGGTCTTTGCGAGTATTTCGTCGCCTATCAGTCTCAGTTGTCGTATTGCCATGTTGTTTTCCTTCTCATATTACAGTAGTGTTATCGGGTTTATTTCCGCATAAACGTACGACTTTATATTCTTTTGAATTTTGTCGTAATTTTCTCTCAAATCCCGCTTAAATCCGCTTTCGGGCTCATAGCGGATTATTATGTGGTAAATGTACTTGTTCTTCAGCTTTTGTATAAACGCCGCAGAGACTTCGTACAGCTTAATATTACCATAATCCTTTTGTTTTATCAATTCGTCAGTGCGTTCATAAAGCGTCTGCGCGTCGGCTATTGCGTGGTTTTCGTCCTCATGCGCGCAGAAAAGTCCTATAAGCTCACTGAAAGGCGGGTAGTCCATTTTGCGGCGGAAGTCGATATCGTAGGCGAAAAAGCCTTTGTAGTCGTGGTTGGCGCAGTATATCAGTGTGGGGTTGTCGGGCTTGTAGGTTTGCAGCACCACCATTGCCTTCTCTCCCCGCCTGCCCGCTCTGCCCGCCGCCTGCGACACAAGCTGAAACGTCCTTTGCGAAGCGTTTATGTCGGGAAAGTTCAGCGAGGCATCCGCGAGCAGCACTCCCACCAATGTCACGTTGTCGAAATCCAGCCCCTTTACTATCATCTGCGTGCCTATAAGTATATCCGCGCGTCCCGCGGCAAAGTCGCCGAGTATTTTCTCGTACATATCCTTTTGCGCAGCCGTGTCGGAATCGAGGCGTAAAGTCACCGCATCGGGAAACATCTGCTTTACTATGCGCTCTATCTTCTCGGTGCCGCTGCCCATGTATTTTATCTTGTCACTGCCGCATTCGGGGCATACGCGGGGCAGCGCTTTTTTATAGCCGCAGTAGTGGCAGGTGAGAGAGGAAGAGCTTATATGGCTCGTCAAAGAAACTTCGCAGTTCGGGCACATCTCTATATGACCGCAGTTGCGGCAGAACACGTAGGTATTGTAGCCGCGCCTGTTCAGGAAAAGCAGAGTCTGCTTGCCGTTTAAGAGGTTTTCGCTTATCTTTTCCTGTAAAAGACGGCTTATCGGCGTGCGGTTGCCCTCCCTTAGCTCCATGCGCATATCCGTTATGGTAACGGGAGGCAAAGGTATATTATTCACGCGGTTTTGCAGGCTCAAAAGCTTATACACGCCCGTAGTTGCCTTCAAATACGTATCGACCGACGGCGTTGCGCTCGAAAGCAGCAGCGTAGCCCCCGTTCTGTCGCTTATGAAGTTTGCCACCTCAACGGTATCGTAGCGCGGAGACGAGGACGAACGGTAGCTCGTTTCGTGTTCTTCGTCGACGACTATCATTCCGAGGTTTGTAAAAGGCATAAACAGGGCGCTTCTGGCTCCAAGCACTATCTTTGCGCTTCCGCTTCGTATCTTTAAAAACTCGGCGTATCGCTGCGCCTGTGAAAGCTTCGAGTGTACCACCGCGGCAGCCTGCCCGAAGCGTTCCTTTACAAGGCGCATCATCTGCGGGGTAAGCGATATTTCGGGCACCAGCAAAAGGCACTGCCTGCCCTTTGCAAGGCATTCCTCAAACATCTCGAAAAATACGCGGGTTTTGCCGCTTCCCGTAACGCCGTGCAGAAGTATCTTTTCTCCCTGCTTCATTTGGGCGTACTCGTTCAGCACTGACTTTTGCTCTTCTGTGAGAGGAGCGTGGGTTTTCGTCCGTTCGGTCGGCTCCCCGCCATCGCGCTGCTTTTCCTTCTCAAAAGGTATGAGCAGCTGCATATCCGCAAGCGCTTTTAGCGCCTGAGCGGAGGCGCCCGTTTCCTCCCTGAGGCGCTTTACGCTCACGGCAGTTCCAATAGAAAACATATATTCCATCACTTCGCGCTGTTTTTTTGCGCGCGTGCCTATTATCATCAAAAAATCTTCCAAGGGATTGTCTTCGTCGGGAAGGCGCACATAGCTTTCCGTACGCTGCATATTGTCTACCGTAAAGTCCTCAAGGCAAACGACCGCGCCGCACTTTACGAGCAGGGCGAGTATTGCGGTCAGTTTTTCCGCCGCAAGGGACGTCTTGTTTTTTATATACATCTCGCCGCTTGCGGGCTTTGCGGTGAGTGCTTCATATACTTTTTCTGCGTCCTCGGGCGAAATATTGCTCTTTTGCGTTATATTTTTTTGTACGGTGCGCATAATCTCTTCACAGGGCTTACCGCAGGGCGTGTAGGTAATGCGGCGTTTTATCTTGTCGGAAGCGGGCAGCACCACTTTCAGCGCTTCTGCATAGGTGCAAAAATACTGCTCACGCAAAAAAACCACCGTGTCTGCCAAATATGAGGTGACGGCGGGGGCTGTATCGAGAAGGCGTATGACGGGTTTTATTTTTTCGGGGTCGTACTGCGTGGTCTCCGAAAGGGATACCACAAACGCTTTTTTGAGCGTTTTGGCATTCCCGAAATACACGGCTACCCGCATCATCGGCTTGATGAGCCCGCACAGTTCTTCGGGAACGGAGTATTCGTATATTTTGTCGGCGGATACCGATGCAGTGTCGATGTAAACTTTTGCGTACATGGCGTAAGAGTCAAAAAAGGCAGGCTATTGCTCTGCCGAATCGTCCCTTATCCAAACCTTATCGCCGTATATCTCGTTTATTGCGGTGGTTACCTTGTTTATGTGTAACTGCTCTATCAAGGGGGATTCTCCGTCAAACAGCTCGCGCGAACGCTTAGCCACGAGAATGGAAAGTATATACTTGTTGTCTACTTTTGTGAGCAGCTGGTCTATCGAAGGTGAGATAAGAGTGTCCTCTTTATGTCTTATAGTCTTCATATAAACTCCTTTCGGTACAAACGATTTTACAACCGAAACGCTCCGATGTCAAGCGATTGAGGCGTCCTTAAAGGAAGTTGGAAACAAAAAAAATTGAATGGCGGTGAAAAAAAGACTTTACAAAATATGAAAATGGTGTATAATGATTGAGAATAGGAGTGATTTTTATGACAAAATGTCCGAATTGCGGATATAAATTCGTAGGTAAGATCGGCAGAAGAAAGTACTTTTGCAGTAACTGTTTCTCCGAAATCTTTATATCGAACAATAAGTGCAAAGTCATGAGCCTGAATGAAAAAGGGATCCCGACTGTTATTTCGGTGACTCCGGCAAAAGACGCCTAACGATATATTTATTCGCTGATTAAAAAATGAGAGAAGCTCCCGCAGTATGGGCGTATTTTTACGCCGCTGCGGGAGTTTTGTTTTTTTGTCAGCTCATATAATACAGATGCAAAAGAGATTCGAGACTGTCGGTGGAAGTCTTTTCATATACGGAAGCGAGAATGGCAAATACCCTTTTTTCGGGAATATACAGCCTGAAGGCTATCCTCTTTATGCTTCTTTCTCCGTATATTAGCTGCGACGCGACAGCCGCTTCGTGCTCGTCCAGCGCATAGCTTTGTGCAAAGCGCGCCGCACTCAGATGTTTGAATTCGTTATATGCGTCGTCCGTTCGGTCTATCACGTCGTGTTTTATCTTTGAGCTTGCAAGCATAGCGGCGGCGCAAAGAGCCACGAGCAGTACGTCCGTTATAAGCACGTAGATATCAGGTATCTGATTGTCGAGAAACTTCAGAGGCACGGCGTACAGCGCCACGCACAGATTTCTTTCGTAGCGTCCTATGCCCGCCCAAAGAGCGGGATAGTCGGTATGCTGCGCGGTCTGTATGGGTGAGGTCGTCATATATACAAGGCACAGCGAGGCCGTGGCGTACTGAATACTTCGTCCGATATCGGCAAGGAGCTCTTGTCCTCGAAGAAGTATGGGGCATACCGAGCAGAGAAGCATGGCGACAAGGCAGCTGACCGCAAGCAGTTTTTTGCTTTTGTCTCCCATGAGCCCGCCTATAAGCATGAAAAGAGCGTAGAAGAGCTTGGGCCAATCGGCAATCTCTATGGGGTCTTTAATGAGATCGGTTATCATGGCGTTGCCTCCGAAGCTAAGAAGCATCGACATGGACGCTATGATGATTATTATAAACGTGCATTTTTTATCGAGCGCAGCCGCCGAATATTTCATTTTTTTCGGTTCGCTGTAATTCAGCGGAAAGCTGTATATAAAATGCGCGTACAGCGCCAATGCGGGTAACATAATGAGTATAAGCGAAGAGGAAACCGTGCACAAATACCTTACCGTAAAAAGCACCGCCGTTGAAATAAAAAGGCTTATCCCCGTTATTCGGAACAGAAATCGGCTGCCCGCAAGAGCAAGGCACAAATAATAGAAGGTAAGCCCGCCTATATAGCCGCACAGAAGCATGGTAAGGGCGGTAAATATCACGAAAAGCACTATGTTGTGCGTATTGACGGTGCACCAAAAGAAAAGTACGAGTACGAGCAGCATAACGATATGCACGAGGTTTTCCTTGAAGCGCGCCGTAATTTTTTTGCCGAGCGGAAACAGCATGTAACCGGCGGCTCCCGCGATGAGCGCGAGCGCGTAAACGAATTGCGAACTGTCGTTGTGGAAGAACACGTCCGAACGCATATTTACGCCCATTTCCGCAAGCAGCAGCACTATAAGGAAAAGGGTAAGCATCATTATAAACTGCGCGTATCTTAAAGCTGTTGACAACCGTTCTCTTTTTTGTTCGTTCATCCTTTGTATTCCTTTGCGGTTTCTTTTTCGGAGGGCTGCGTAAGCTTGTAACCCGTTATGCACGCATGAGCGGCAAGTCTTCCTTCGGCGTCGGTCACATCGACGGTATACGTACACGTCGCGCGTCCGTCCTTTAAACACTTCGCTTCGGCTGTAAGCATATTTCCCTTGGGAGCGCAAAGAAAGCTTATATCGGCGTTTAAGGAAACCGTTCTTACGTCGCTTCCCACATTTGCGGCAAGAGTAAAGGTAAAATCGGCAAGAGTAAACAATACTCCTCCCATAACAGAACCGCGGGCGTTATAATGTTCGCGCCTCAGCTCAAGGCTGCAAACGGCGCTGTTGTCGCCCGCCCATACCGTTTTTATGCCTGTTGTCTCAACGGCAAAAAGGTCGTTTTGGTAATATGCCGCTTCTTTCGGGTCTTGCATGATATGCGCTACGTCCTTTATGATTTCTGCTTTGAGAAGCTTCGATAAAAACGCCGCGGGCGTCTTTTGCCTCTCAAAAGTTATATATTACAGTATAATATCATTTTACCCGAAAATATATCCCTTTTTGTCAAAAAAGTAACAAACTTTATCGATTTTGTTACAAATTTGTGATATAATCCATGCTGCACTGCGGCAATGGACTACATGCCGTTAACAGGAGAGAATTATCATGAAATTTATTCATTGCGCCGATTTTCACTTGGGCACTTCATTTTCGGCAAGCAGCCTGCCTGCCGAGGTAGTCGCCGCCCACAGAAGGTCGATGTTTGACTCCTTTATGAAAGTAATAGAAACTGCGGGAGAGCAAAAGACGGACGTGCTGCTTATAGCGGGAGACCTTTTTGACGCGAGATATGCCCGTGCGACCGACATGCGACGCATTGCGGACGCCTTTGCACGCATACCCGATACGAAGGTATTTATATCCTGCGGAAATCACGACCCGCTCACCGACGACAGCTACTACGCCACTTACGACTTCGGTCCGAACGTGAGCGTATTCCCCAATGAACTTACCTCGGTGGAGCTTCCCGAGATAAACACCGTAATATACGGCTACAGCTGGAGAAGAAACCGCTACGATATGCTTCCGTTTGAACTTAAAAAGACGGATAAAGATAAAATAAACATACTGTGCCTTCACTGCGACTGCACTACCCGCAGCTCCTATATGCCCGTCGACGCGGCCCGTTTTGAAGAGGCGGGGTTCGACTATACGGCGCTGGGGCATATACACAAGCCGCTTCGCATAAAAGAGCGCGTGTACTATTCGGGCAGCTGCGAACCTCTCGATTTTACCGAAACGGGAAAACACGGCTTCATATCGGGCGAGATAGACGGCGAAACCAAAGAATTTCATGCGCGCTTTATTCCGTGCGCGACCAAGCGTTTTGAGACCGTGCATTTTGACACGAGCGGAATGGACACCTACAACGAGGTGGAGGGAATGCTCAGAAGAGTACTGCCCGATGACAAGGACGTCATACTGCGTGTGATATTCGAAGGTACCAAGAATACCGAGATAGATCTGAATCAGGTCATACTCGATTTATCCTCAAACTATTATTCGCTTACCTTTAAAGACCGCACATCGGTGGATTTCAACATAGAGCGGCTTTACGACGAAAACGAAAACAACATAATCGGCAAATACATTACCGCGCTTGTAAAGGCGGCCAAAACAGATGAAATAGCGGACATAGCGCTCTATTCGGGGCTTGCCGCTCTTCTCAAAAACAAGGAATAAACCCCTTCTTCGGGCTTTGTAAAGGATGATGTGAGATGAAAATACAAAAGGCTGTATTAAAAGCGTGCGCTTTCGCTACAAAAAATTAGGTTGGCACGG
>CAYTMY010000042.1:0-8558 GCA_964439075.1 uncultured Lachnospiraceae bacterium
AAAGAGCTCTGTTAAATACAGAGCTCTTTTTAATGACAATTTTAGAATAAAGGTGCGAATACGAGTGCAACTATCGTCATAAGCTTGATGAGTATGTTGATAGAAGGACCCGATGTATCCTTAAACGGGTCGCCCACGGTATCTCCTACGACAGCCGCTTTATGAGCTTCGCTGCCTTTTCCGCCGTGCGCTCCGCCTTCAATGTACTTTTTGGCGTTATCCCAAGCACCGCCTGAGTTTGACATCTGAATTGCTACGAGTACGCCCGTTGCCACAGCACCCGCCAAAAGACCCGCAAGCGCATCCGCTCCAAGAAGGAAACCGACAAGAAGAGGCGCTACTATGGCTATAAGACCGGGAACTATCATTTCTTTGATAGCTGCCTTGGTGGATATGGACACGCATTTGGAATAATCGGGTTTTCCGGTTCCTTCCATAATGCCGGGTATTTCTCTGAACTGACGTCTTACTTCCTCTATCATCTGGTTCGCCGCTTTACCTACAGCGTCCATGGTAAGAGAGCTGAACAGATAAGGAAGCATTGCGCCTATGAGAAGACCGATAAGAACTCTCGGCTGAAGTATCGACATTTCGGCAGCGCTCAAACCTACAGCTTCCGAATAAGAAGCGAAGAGAGCAAGCGCCGTAAGTGCGGCTGAACCAATGGCAAAACCTTTGCCTATGGCTGCCGTCGTGTTACCTACGCTGTCGAGCTTGTCGGTTATTTCACGCACGGATTCGTCAAGTTCGCTCATTTCGGCTATACCGCCTGCGTTGTCCGCTATGGGACCGTAAGCGTCTACCGCTATGGTCATGCCCGAAATTGAAAGCATACCTACCGCCGAAAGCGCTATACCGTAAAGTCCGCCTCCGAAATAATACGATACGAATATTGCCGCCGCAATGAGCAGTATGGGAAGAACCGTTGAAAGCATTCCCACGGCAAGACCCGAAATTATCGTCGTGCCTGCGCCTGTTTCGCACTGCTGCGCGATTTTTTTGACGTATTTGTATTGATCCGAAGTGTATATCTCGGTTATTTTGCCTATCGCTATGCCCACGATAAGACCTGCAAGAATACCGAAGAAATATTTAAGATCGCCCAAAATACCTTTTGTAAGGAAGAAAGCCGCTACAACCACTATGATACCGGAAACATAAGTTCCCGCATTGAGTGATTTATGAGGATCGTCCGTTTTTATTGCCTTAACGACAAACGTACCGATCATCGATGCAATGATGCCCGTGGCGGAAAGCGCCAGTGGGAATACGACCGCCCCCGTAACGCCTTTGGAAACGAGAATCGCACCGAGCGTTATCGCGGATATGATAGAACCTACGTAAGATTCGTAAAGGTCTGCGCCCATACCTGCAACGTCGCCTACGTTATCGCCTACGTTATCGGCGATAACTGCGGGGTTTCTCGGGTCGTCTTCGGGAATACCCGCTTCTACCTTACCTACGAGATCCGCACCTACGTCCGCCGCTTTGGTATAGATACCGCCGCCTACACGACCGAACAGCGCAATTGAGGAAGCGCCGAGACCGAAGCCCGTAAGTGTCGTGATGACCGACTGGTCTTTAAATACGAGATAAGAGATACCTACTCCGAATACGCCGAGACCCACAACGCAAAGTCCCATTACCGCGCCGCCGCTGAACGCTACGTTCAGTGCTGCGGGAAGACCCTTCTGAGCCGCGTTTGCGGTACGCACATTAGCTTTGGTAGCCACCTGCATTCCGATAAATCCGGCAAGTGCCGAAAGAATCGCTCCGAAAGCAAAGCAAATTGCCGTCGGAAAGCTTATTGCAAAACCTATTGCAAAAAATAAAACCACTACAAATACAATAACGCATTTGTATTCACTGACAAGGAAAGCCATGGCGCCTTCATGTATGTAAGACGCGATCTCCTTCATTCTGTCATTGCCTTCTTCGGCTTTTTTTACGGTGCCTGCAAGATATAATGCAAACAACAAAGCCAACACGCCGATGACAGGTACTACAATAAATAGTATGTCCATTGTTTACCCCCTGAATTTTGCTAGAACAAAGCACTCATGATAAATATCGAGATCATAAACAGTACAGCCGAGACTACCGTTATTCTCTGCAAAACAGCCTGTATACCTTTAGCGCTGCCTTTACCGAAGAGCTTTTCGGACGCTCCGCCTACCGCGCCGCTCATTCCGGCATCTCTGCCTTCCTGCAATACAACCGAACCTATAAGAGCAAGGCTTGATGCAAAAACGATGACGGACAAAAAAATCTGCATATCTGAGTTCCTCCAAAAAATTATAGCGAAAGTATTATATCACAAAAAAAACGTCTGTCAAATGGAATTCGCATTATAGCGCGAATATTATTAACTTTCAATTAATTATGATGAAAATTGCGCTATACGGGGTATAATAAAATGATTAATATTACAAATATAATCGGTATAAAGCCGATAAATAATACACGGAGGTGTTGAAATGAACATACAAAAATTCACACAAAAATCCATTGAGGCAATACAAAATGCTCAAAACACTTCATCCGAGAACAACAATCCGCAGGTGGAGCAGGAGCACTTGTTGTATGCATTGTTAAAACAAAAGAACGGACTGATCCCTCAGCTGCTTATAAAGATGGGTATAAACGCATCTGAGTTAAGCGATAAGCTTTCCGAAACGATTTCCAAAATGCCCAAGATGACAATGCAGGGGCGAGAACTCGACAAGGTGTATATATCCCCGAAAACAGAAGAGACCTTAAACGACGCCGAGAAAAAAGCAGAACAGATGAAGGACGACTTCGTTTCGGTGGAGCATATTATGCTGAGCATAATAGCCTCTCCTTCTCAAAACGTAAAAAATATTCTCGATAACTATAATATAAACGAGACTGCGTTTCTCAAAGCCCTTTCGGAAGTGCGCGGCAATACGAGAGTGACAAGCGAAAATCCCGAAGACACGTATGATGTACTGGAAAAATACGGACGGGATCTTGTTGAGGCGGCAAGAAGCAACAAGCTCGACCCCGTTATAGGGCGAGACGACGAAATACGAAACGTTATAAGGATACTATCCAGGAAAACGAAAAACAATCCATGTCTCATAGGCGAACCGGGGGTCGGTAAAACGGCTATTGTGGAAGGTCTTGCTCAAAGAATAGTGGCGGGCGACGTGCCCTCAAGCCTGAAAGAACACAAGATATTCTCCCTGGATATGGGTTCTCTTATCGCGGGAGCCAAATTCAGAGGTGAATTTGAGGAAAGATTAAAAGCTGTTCTTTCCGAAATACAAAAAAGCGAAGGCAAAACGATACTCTTTATCGATGAGCTTCACACGATAGTCGGCGCGGGAAAAACCGAAGGCAGCATGGACGCGGGCAATCTTTTAAAGCCTATGCTTGCCAGAGGCGAGCTTCACTGCATAGGAGCCACCACACTCGACGAATACAGAAAGTACATTGAAAAGGATCCCGCGCTTGAACGAAGGTTCCAGCCCGTTACGGTCGACGAACCCTCCGTGGAAGATACTATATCTATACTGCGGGGTTTAAAAGAGCGCTATGAAGTATTCCACGGAGTTAAAATACAAGACAACGCCCTTATAGAAGCCGCCGTGCTTTCCGACAGATATATAACCGACAGATATCTTCCCGATAAAGCGATCGACCTTGTGGACGAAGCTTGCGCGATGATACGCACGGAAATGGACTCGATGCCCATAGAACTCGACGTAATATCCAGAAAGATAATGCAGCTGCAAATAGAGCAGGCAGCGCTGAAAAAAGAAACCGACAAGACGGCGCTATCACATTTAAGAGAGATAGAAAAAGAGATAGCGGAAAACAAATCCCGCTTTGACGAGCTCAATGCGAAATGGACAAATGAAAAGGGTTCCATACAGAAGCTTCAAAAAATACGTGAAGAGATAGAATCCGTCAATGCTCAGATAGACAAGGCGGAAAGAACTTACGACCTCAACAAGGCCGCCGAACTTAAATACGGCAGGCTTCCTCAATTGCAGGCGCAATTAAAGGAACAAGAAGAAGAGCAGCAGGGCGCCGAAGAAAATACTCTCATACGCGACAAGGTCACGGAGGATGAAATAGCGCGCATTGTGGGCAAATGGACGGGAATTCCAGTTGCAAAGCTTATGGAGGGAGAACGCGACAAGCTGCTCAACATGGAGGATATCCTCCACAAGAGAGTCATAGGACAGGATGAAGCCGTAACGCGGGTATGCGAAGCTATCCTTCGTTCGCGCGCCGATATACAAGACCCGGGCAAACCCATTGGAAGTTTTATGTTTTTGGGACCGACGGGAGTCGGCAAAACGGAACTTGCAAAGGCTCTTGCCGAGACGCTTTTTGACAGCGAAAAGAATCTTGTCCGTATAGATATGACTGAGTATATGGAAAAATTCTCAGTATCGCGCCTGATAGGAGCGCCTCCGGGATATGTCGGTTACGACGAGGGCGGACAGCTTACCGAAGCTGTAAGGCAAAAACCGTACAGTGTAGTATTGTTCGACGAAGTGGAAAAGGCTCACCCCGACGTATTCAATATTATGCTGCAAATATTCGATGACGGCAGAATAACCGACTCACAGGGCAGAACGGTCGATTTCAAAAACACGATAATCATTATGACCTCAAACCTCGGCTCGCAGTACCTGCTCAACGGAATTGACCATAACGGCAATATACTCGACAACGCCAAGGATCAAATAAACGCGCTGCTCAAACAGCAGTTTAAACCCGAGTTTCTGAACAGACTCGACGAGGTGATATTCTTCAAGCCGCTGACAAAAGAAGAGATGTTCAAAATCACGGATATCTCACTGAGACAGCTTGCGGAGAGACTTGCCGACAAGGGTATCAAATTGGAACTTACGACCAAAGCCAAGGAATTTATCGTAGACGAGGGCTACGACCCTGTTTACGGAGCACGACCTTTGAAAAGATATATTCAACACAATCTTGAGACAATGGTAGCAAGAAAGATGATAGCCGACAATCCGCCGGCGGGTACCATAATCAAAATCGACGTTGATTCAAAAGGGCTTACGATAGACTAAACTCACTTATAGAAAAGAAGGTATAAGCTTGTGTTTTAAGAATATACCTTCTTTTTATGTGAATTTTATGTGTATCTCTTTTTCTTCATTGTCTTTTTCTTGTAAGCTATGATAAAATATTATTCAAATAAATTTTATCGTTGTTAGGAAAATATCATGCAGCATCACAGAAGGCACGTAATTCTTTACACTTTAATAAGAGCCTTAATACGTCCGTTTTTTTACTTGAGGTTCAACTACACCTGCGAGAGAGTATATCCCAAAGGCAAACCTTTTCTGCTTATATGCAACCACACCACACTGCTCGACCCCGCATTCGTGGGACTGAGCTTTAAAGCCTTTACATACCCCGTTGCAAGCGCGCATTTAAGCGGCAAGGACTTTGCCTCAAAAATTTTGGATTTTATTTTTGCGCCTATATACAGAATAAAAACGTCTTCGGACCTTACGACTGTAAAAAAGATCGTCAAAACAATGAAGGAAGGACACAACGTGTGCCTTTTTGCCGAAGGACAGCGCACCTCAAACGGAGTCAGCCTTCGTATATCGGAGGCTACAGGCAAACTTGTCAAGCTTTGTAAATGTTCGTTGGTCACATACCGACTCGACGGCGGCTATTTTACGCATCCTCGTTGGGCAAAATATTGCAGACGCGGAAAGATGTACGGACATAAAGTAAACGAATACTCACAGGAACAACTTTCGCAAATGAGCGTTGAAGATATAAACGCCATCATAGCCTCCGATCTTTACGAAAACGCTTATGAAAAGCAAAAAACGGAAATGACGGCGTACAAAGGAAAGGCACTCGCACAGGACCTTGAAAGCGCCCTGTATATTTGCCCCAATTGCCATGCAATCTCAAAGATGCACAGCCACGGCGACAACTTCGAATGTGATTGCGGCATGAAGCTTTCAATGGATGAATACGGATACATGCACCCGACAGACGGCTATGACGGAAAATACATAGATAATGTACTTGGTTGGGATATATGGCAAAAAAATAAGCTCCGGGCTCTGTCCGCCGAATTTAACGGCTACCCCGCGGATAAAGCGATAACCTTTGATGAAAACCAATATTTGTCGTCAAATTCTTCACAAGATGAACTCAGCGGGGCTCTGTATTGTTACAAGGACAGATTTACCTTTAAGGATATAAACGGAAATATACGCGACTTTCTGTTTTCGGACATCGTGGAAATAGAAGGGATAGGTAGAATGAATATGATATTCTCTACCGCAAAGGATGTTTTTACCATAAAGACAAAAACTCCTCGAAGTGCGTTCAAATATATAGATATCTATCATACAATTACATCGACGCCTTTTAAATAAACATTAAAGAAAGGGACTTATATTATGGATTATTCCGCAGTAAATATCGATCTATGGCAACTGATAATACTTATCGGAGAGATAGGAGCCGTCATACTGCTCGCCAATATGCTTCGAAGGCGTGTCGGCTTTATTCGCAAAAGCCTGATGCCGACCGCTGTCATTGCCGGATTCATAACGCTTATACTAAAACAAACAGGACTTGTGCACTTTGACGTAGAGCTTTTGGAAATGATAACCTATCACACCATAGCCCTCGGTTTTATCGCTATGGCACTCAGAATTCCGCCTCAGGCGCTTTCGGAAGAAAAAGATCCCTCGGGGTTGAAAAGCGGCGTGCTTATTGTGAGTACATATCTCATTCAAGGCGCTGTGGGGCTTCTCATAACCATACTTTTGGGCTATACGATAATGCCGGGGCTGTTCAAAGCGGCCGGCATACTTTTGCCGATGGGATACGGTCAAGGTCCGGGGCAGGCAAACAACATCGGCTCTTTGTATCAGCAGTACGGCTTTGCGGGAGGGCAATCCTTCGGGCTTGCCATAGCAGCCGCAGGATATTTGTGCGCATGTATCATAGGCGTAATATACCTTAACATATTGCGTTCAAAGAAAAAGATATCCGTCGCTTCAAGCGATGCAGCTTCGGAAAATGTGTCCGCCGATGAATTTCAGGATAAAAACGAAATACCCATAAGCGAGTCTCTCGACCGATTTACGGTACAAATATGCCTCGTGGCGGTCATATACCTCGTTACATATTTGCTCACAAAAGGTATAACCGACATCCTTGCCTCTTCCGCCCCGGTGATAGCGAAAACTATATCTCCCCTGCTGTGGGGCTTCAACTTCATAATAGGGTCCCTGCTTGCGCTCGCTTGCAGAAATCTGCTGAAGCTGTTTAAAAAAGCAAACCTCATTACACGACAATATCAGAACAATTATCTGCTCAACCGTATATCGGGTGCGCTGTTCGATATAATGATAGTATGCGGAATAGCTTCCATTGATGTTTATGACCTAAGCGGATTGTGGCTTCCGTTCATACTGCTTGCGGTAACAGGCGCCATAGTAACACATTTCTATTTGATAAAAATATGCAAACGTCTCTTCCCCAACTATCATTATGAAGCATATTTTTCGATGTTCGGAATGCTTACGGGAACTATAAGTTCGGGAATACTTCTGCTCAGAGAGATCGACCCGTCCTTTAAAACTCCCGCTGCCAACAACCTTGTAACGGGAAGCGGCTTCGGCATAGCCTTCGGCGCTCCGATACTCATACTTACGGGTATTGCGTATAAGTCAAACGCAATGGCGCTTCTGATGCTTGGAATATGCGTGGTATATTTCGGGGTTCTCCTTGCCTTTATGTTTAAATTGAGCAAGAAAAAACCGACGGGTAAACAAAAAGGATAATGTATCTGTCGCCTTTTCGATAAGCAGACTGCTTATTAGTCGGACGCAAAAAAGAAACAATAAAAAGAGCTGTATTTATCCGCAAGGTTGGATACAGCTCTTTTTCGGTTGCTCGTTCATTTAAAAATAAGCGGCAGATATCGGTTACTTACGCGCTTTAGGTTCTCCGCTGTCCTCAAACAGGCATAGACCGTCATTACATTCTGTCTTTATATGCTTCACCCCACGCTTGCATAGCATCAAGTACAGGACGCATTGACTCACCCAAAGCGGACAGTGAATATTCCACTCTCGGCGGCACTTGCGGATATACAGTGCGCACGACTATGCCGTCGCTTTCCATAGAACGAAGAGTGTCGGTCAATACTTTCTGACTGATGTCCTCAAGGTTTTTTTGCAGCTCATTAAAACGCCACGGGCGCATCATAAGATTGCGTATGATCAAAAGCTTCCATTTGCTGCCTATCAATTGAACAGTAGTTGCGACAGGGCATGTCGGCAATTCATCTTTTGTTTTCATAAAACGGCGCCTCCATATTGAGTGCAAGATTCGGGTTTGCAGGTTAATATTCATTATGCTGTTTTTTGCATGAAGAATCAAGAGCGACACAGCAATACACAAATCAAAAAAACAGAAATCTGTTAAAAATTCACATAGCCGCACAAAAGTAACAAAAATGTGCGTACTTGCGGAAATGGAAAGAATCAGTATAATGAGGATAAAAGAGC
>CAYTMY010000043.1:0-2260 GCA_964439075.1 uncultured Lachnospiraceae bacterium
CGTCGAGAAGCGTTGCCATTTTTGCATATACGGGGTGATCTTTGAGGTCGGGTCTGCCGATCGTCTCCATAACCTTATTGTACAGGAATTCATAAGGAGGAATGGAAAGCTGCATGAATTTTCCGTCTCCGCACTGATATGCCACGTTAAACGGATTTGTGTTGTTTCTTCTGTTTACGGGATAGGGTACGCCCATGTCCTTATACTGTGCTGCCATTACCATAAGAGCCTGTGTATAAACCGCTACGTGGTAAAGCGAAGTGTATACGAAGTCGCCTTTGCCTGTCTTTTCCGCGTTTCTGAGAGCCATAAGAACTCCCGAAAGCAGTACCAGACCTGCCTGATGGTCGCCCAAACCGGGTATGCAGTTGAACGGGGATTCGCCCTTTTGATACAGCGTTCCGAGAAGACCGCCGCGTCCGAAGAAGGAGGTAAAGTCATATCCGGGAAGCTTTGCATCCGGACCCTTGAAACCGTATCCGCTCATCGTTGCGAAAACGATTTTCGGGTTGATCTCTTTTACGTGATCATAATCGAGGTCGGCTCTCTTTAAAGCGTCCATTCTCCAGTTTGTAACGAATACGTCCGCTTCTTTGAGCATTTTTATGAAAGCTTCTTTTGCCACGGGGTCCTTCAAGTTGAGCGCTATGTCTCTTTTGTTCGCGTTTTCAAAGTCGAACGTGGTGTTCTCTCTGAGGTCTGCGCTTCTGCCCTCGCTTGCGCCGTTCCAACGTATCATGTCGCCCATGGGGGGTTCTACTTTGATAACGTCAGCGCCGAAGTCCGCCATAAGTCTTGCCGCGATAGGTCCGGCAACAAATGTCGCCATTTCGATAACCTTAACGCCTTTTAAAGGTTTTTCTTGCATAATGATGTTCCTCCTGAAATATTTTATTTCTGCATTTTAGCTTTTATATCAACCCCAACGCTTGCGCGTTATGCGGGGGTTGTTTACCTTACTTGTTGAATACGGGCTTTCTTTTTTCCTTGAAAGCAGCCATGCCTTCTATCTGGTCGGGAGTGCCGAAAGCGTCCGCCTGCATTACGGCTTCTCTCTCTATGGCCTCATCCGTCGTGAGTTCAAGGGATTTATTGAGAAGTTCTTTGTCGAGTCTCACCGCGCTTTGCGAAACGCCGCATATATTCATGGCAAGTTTGAGAGCCTCATCCATAAGAGTCTCCTGAGGGTACACCGCGCTTACAAGACCGGCATCGCACGCTTCTGCGGCATTCACTATCTTACCCTGATATATCCATTCCTTCGCCTTTGAGAGTCCGATAAGTCTGGGAAGACGTACCGTACCGGAAAAACCCGGTGTTATACCGAGTCCCGCTTCGGGAAGTCCCATTTTCGCTTTTTCTCCGGCAATACGTATATCGCACGACATGGCAAGCTCAAGTCCGCCGCCGAATGCAACACCGTTCATTACGGCGATAACGGGCTTTGCAAGAGTCTCTATCTTTCTGAAGATACCCGCGCCCTTCTTCGAATACTCTATTATTTCTTCGTGGTTCTTCTTCGACATTACGTCGATATCGGCACCGGAAACAAATGCCTTTCCCGCTCCTGTAATGATAAGAACATATACTTCTTTATCCGCCGCAGCAGCGTCAACGGCAGCTTCGAGGTCGCCCAGTACGCTTTCGTTGAGAGCGTTGAAGGTCTCGGGTCTGTCGATACTCAGAATGGCAATATTGCCGTTCTTTTCGCTTTTAACATAACTCATTTTAATCCCTTCCTTTCTTCTATCATCTTTTCCGCAATCTCTTTGATATCCGCAAGTTTCACCTTGCCGCTGGAGGTAATGGGGAATTCGTCCATAAAGAGTATGTATCGCGGCTGTTTGAACATCGAAAGCTGTTCTGCGGCAAAATCGCGCACCTGCTGCTCGGTGAGGGTCTTACCCTCCTTGACCATAATACAGGCGCATATCTCCTCCTGGTAATAATCGTCTTTTACTCCTATCACCTTTATGAGAGATATCTCGTCGAGCTTCATGAGAGCGTCTTCTATCTCGTACGGCGATATATTGTCGCCGCCTCGGATTATCATCTCCTTGATGCGGCCCGTAATGCGAATATTGCCGTCGTCGCCGAAATAGCCCAAATCGCCCGTATGTAGCCAGCCATCCTTGATAACTTCCCTCGTTGCTTCGGGATTGTTATAGTAGCCCTTCATAATATTATCTCCCTTGGCTGCAATTTCACCATCAATAATTTTTATCTCTGTGTCAAAAAGTGCTTCTCCGGGCGAGCCTAT
>CAYTMY010000043.1:2270-8432 GCA_964439075.1 uncultured Lachnospiraceae bacterium
GGCTTCGGGCATTTTGTAATAACCCTGCATTACGTTGTAGCCCTTCACGCATATCTCTCCGCTTTCGCCCGTAGCAACTTCCTCTCCCGTTTGGAGCGATATCATCTTCACCTCTACGAGAGGCATCGGTCTGCCGACGGTCGTCGCGCGAACCTCAAACGAATCTCCGGGCAGGGAGAAGGTCACCGAAGGAGAAGCCTCCGTCTGTCCGTATGATACCATTATATCAGAATATAAGTACTTTATTATCCTTGAAAATGCTTGTTCTGTACAAATTGCACCCGCAATTTCACCTTTTTTGAGTAAAGGATAGCTCAAATCGTTCGCCTGTGCGTGTTCCGCAAGCGAAATGAGCATTGTGGGAACTGCCGAAAAGGCGGTACACCCCTCGTTGAGCAGGGTGTCGCTCACAGCAGCGGTCTGGAAATGCGTCATAATGATGTTGGTCGTCTTTGAATGAACGCAGGCAAGAGTACATCCGCAAAGTCCGAAAGAATGATACAAAGGAACGGTAAGGCAGAAGCGGTCGCTTTCATCAAAGCCCATGCATTCTGCTATGCCTTTTGAATTGTTGACTATATTGTAATGAGACAGCATTACGCCCTTGGGCATTGCAGTCGTTCCCGAAGTAAACAGAATATTGATGGTTTCCATACAATGCTGTTTTTCGTACACGGGCATATAATCGTCGGGCACCTCTTTTAAGAGATCATCTGCGCTTGAAAGCCTCCCCTTGCCTCTGTTCATTCGAAAGGCGGCTTTGAGTTTCTCACAGTAATACTTGCCGTTTTTATTGAGAAGCTTCATGGCTGAATATTCTGTATGGACCTGTTTAAAGGAGTCCCCTATAAATAAATATTCACAGTCGGCATAATCTATGAGAGTCGAAAGTTCGCATACGCTCGAAGCAGGCGCTATAAGCACGGAAATCGCACCTATTTTGCATAGTGCGAAGTAAGTAATGACCCACCTAAGCGAGTTTGAGGACCATATTGCGGCGTGAGTGCCTTTTTTTACGCCTAAGTATGAAATACAACGAGCCGCTTCATCCACCCTGAGCTTGAACTGCGCCCAGTTTAAAGATTCGCCCGTAAATTTGTAGGCTTCTTTATCGGGGAAGTCACGCGCGTTGTCTTCCAGTAATTCATAAACACACTTTTCTGTTAATTGCATGAGATATATCCTTTAAAGCCGTATGCCCAAAATGCGGACATACGGCTAAACAATATATTTTTATTGGAGTGCTTCAATTAAGATAGGTACGACCTTATATAAGTCGCCTACGATACCGTAGTCGGCGACTTCGAATATCGGTGCGACCTCATTTTTGTTGATGGCAATTATTATGCCCGAGTTCTGCATACCCGCAAGGTGCTGTATAGCGCCCGAAATACCGCAGGCTATGTAGATGTCGGGTTTGACGGTCGTTCCCGTCTGACCCACCTGATAATCTCTGTCTATCCAACCGTCGTCGACGCAGGCACGCGAGGAAGCGATAACTCCGCCCATTTTGTCAGCAAGCTGTTTGAGAAGTTCAAAGCCTTCTTTGTTGCCCAAGCCTTTGCCGCCTGCCACAATGACTTTAGCGTCGGTAAGGGAAACTTTTTCTTTTGCGGACTTGACGACTTCAATTACCTTTGTGCGTATATCCTCTTCGGCAAGGTTCAGCTTTAAATTGACTTTCTTGCCCTGATGAGCTTTGTCGAGAACTGCTTTTTCCATAACGCCGGGACGTACCGTCGACATCTGCGGACGATGATTTTTCGTTTCGATGGTAGCCATGAGGTTACCGCCGAAAGCGGGACGCGTCTGACGAATGTTCTTTTCTTCTTCGTTTATCTCGAGCTTTGTACAGTCTGCCGTAAGTCCCGTATCGACTCTTGCGGCAACTCTCGGCGCGAGGTCGCGTCCTATATGAGTTGCTCCCATAAGAACGATCTCGGGTGAAAGCTTATCTATCGCTTCGCTTATAACCTTGGTATAGGCGTCCGTCGTGTACTGCTTAAGCAGCGGTGAGTCGCACATATATACCATGTCGGCTCCGTAAGAGATGCATTCATCGGCAAGCGAATCGACGTTTTCTCCGACCACTATCGCGCAGAGCTTATGTCCTACGCATGTGGCAAGCTTGCGGCCTTCGCCCAAAAGCTCAATGACTACCGGCATGAGCTTGCCTTCTCTTTGTTCGGCAAATACCCAAACGTCCTTGTAAGCGCCGATCTCTTTTTTCGCTTTTCTTTTTTCTTCTTTTGTCTTTTCAAGTGCTCCCGACGGACAAGCGTCTACGCACTTTCCGCATACTGTACATTTTTCGGTGACGTATGCTATTCCGTCGCGCATTTCCATCGCGTCGAACGGGCATTCCTTTACGCAGGATTCGCAACCGGTACATTTATCTTTTAATACTTTGATAGCCATACTATCCCCCTATATTACGTGTTTTTCTTTTAATTCGCCTACGAGTGCGCTTACCATTTGCTCGGGTGTGCCTTCAAGCATTTTGCCCTTGCCCTTGGGTTCGGGTGTGAAGGAACGGAACACCTGTGTGGGCGATGCGTTAAGACCTACTTCGCTTGCGTCTACGTCGAGGTCCGCAAGACCCCATACTGTAGTCGTTTTTTGGAAAGCGTCAACTATTCCGCCTATCGTCATATAACGCGGTTCGTTGAGTTCCTTGACGCAGGTAAGGAGTACGGGAAGCTTGGCTTCGATGACTTCATAGCCGTCCTCCGTCTGGCGGTGTACTCTTACGGTCTTGTCGTCGATGAGCTCAAAGCTTTCAACATACGTTACCTGAGGTACGCCTATACGTTCCGCTATCTGGGGACCGACCTGAGCCGTATCTCCGTCGATAGCCTGCCTGCCTGCAAATATAAGGTCGTAATCGGCTATTTTTCTTATTGCCGCCGCTATGGTGTTGCTCGTAGCCCATGTATCGGCTCCGCCGAAGGCTCTGTCCGAAAGAAGTACGGCTTCATCGGCGCCCATGGCGAGGCATTCTTTGAGCATTATATCCGCCTGGGGCGGTCCCATGCTTATGACCGTTATGGTCGTATCCGGCTTGGCGTCCTTTATCTTCAGTGCTTCTTCGAGCGCGTTTGCATCGTCCGGATTCAATATACTGTCTACACCTTCACGAATAAGAGTTCCCTTTACAGGATCGATCTTTACTTCGTTAGTGTTCGGTACCTGTTTAACACATACTAATATTTTCATATTCTGTTTGTCTCCTTATTTAAGTATCTGCGAAGAAATAACGATCTGCTGTACCTGTGAGGTTCCTTCATACAAAGGAAGAACCCTTACGTCTCTGTACATTCTTTCGATCGGATAATCTCTCATGTATCCGTATCCGCCGTGTATCTGGAGGGCTTTGCTTACTATTTCGCAAGCCGCTTCCGCCGCATAATACTTGGCCATTGCCGCCGCCTTTGTGCTGGGCTGTTTCGTGTCCATTTTATAAGCAGCATCATAAACGAGGAGCTTTGCCGCGTTCAGCTTTGTCTCCATTTCGGCAAGCATAAAGGCTATCGCCTGGAATTGTGCGATAGGTCTGCCGAACTGTTTGCGTTCTTTTGCATATTTTACAGCTTCGTCCATGGCTCCCTGAGCGATACCTATTGCCTGTGAAGCTACGCCCACACGACCTACATCGAGGGTTTTCATTGCCATTGCAAAGCCCTTGTTGAGCTCGCCGAGCATTTCGCTCTTATGTACGCGTACGTTTTCGAAGATAACGTCGCTTGTTGCGCAGCCCTTCATGCCCATTTTGTCTTCGGGTTTACCGAAGGATATTCCGGGAAGGCTCAGGTCGACGAAGAACGCCGATATACCGCGCGTACCCGCTTTGATATCCGTCTTTGCGAAGGTTACCATATACTTTGAAAGGGGCGCTGCCGTTATAAATGTTTTGCGTCCGTTAAGTACGTAATAGTCCCCGTCGAGATCCGCCGTTGTCGTCATCGCGCCGGAGTCGCTGCCCGCGCCGGGCTCGGTGAGACCGAAAGCTATGCAGCATTCGCCCGTGATAAGGGGTCTCAAATATTTTTCCTTCTGTTCCGGCGTACCGAAGTTCAGTATCGGTGTTCCGCCGAGAGAGTTTGAGCTTGAAACGTAAATGCTCGCCACTCCGCACTTTCTGGCTATTTCTTCCATGACGATAACGTAGGAACGTACATCGGCTCCCGCACCGCCTACTTCTTTGGGAAATTTGATGCCGTAGAACCCGAGCTTTGCCATTTTGTCCTTGATTTCCTGCGGAAATTCACCGGTCTTGTCGATCTCTTCCGCAATCGGAGCTAATTCTTTTTCCGCAAAATCTCTTGCGCATTTTCTGATTAGTTCATGTTGCTGTGTGAACATACTTTTCTCCTTGAAATATATTTTAAAGTGAGGAACGAGCCTCATAAAAATAAAGCAAGTTTAGGCGAAAACGCCTTTTCCTGCGACCTTAGCATTATAATAGTAGCACATTTCACAAAAATTGACAAGTTTGAGTTTCATAAAAAATTTTTAGTATAAACACCGCACATCCTAATTGTACTCAATGCACATATTTTCACTGCATTTAGCGAGAAAAATATGCAGTAAGCGTGAAAACTTGCGCATACTGCATATTTCATTTGTTATTGTTTTTATTTTATTGGAAAGCGTTTACATAGGCTCCGTCATACATGTTCTGGAAGTAGTATCCGAGATACTGCTGAGAGCCGTTATATATGATCTCGAAATGCAGGTGAGGTCCCGTGGAATAGCCTGTACTGCCTATACCCGCTATATATTCTCCCTGCGATACCGTCTGTCCGACGGATACCGATATGGAGTTCAAATGCGCGTAACGTGTCTGGAAGCCTCCCGCATGGTCTATAAGTATGCAGTTGCCGTAGCCGCCCGAAGTCCACCCCGCCATTGATACCACCCCCGAATCGGATGCGTATACGGGAGAGCCCGTCGAGGCTGCTATATCCACAGCATATCCGCCCGCGTGAGAACCCGGTTTATCGAAAGCGGATATCATTCCCGTGGCGGGCATAATGAAGGTTCCTGTGCTGTATGCCGCCGGAATGCTCATGGTACCCTGCCCGATGACCTGAGCAACGGGTTCGGATATGACGGTTTCACTGAGTATTTCTTCGCCTACCTTCTGACCGTTTACATAGCTTATGACGGAATGCACTTCCTTCACGCCGTTAACGCCCGCTGAAAGCTCCGTTTCCACGCCTCTGTATGCATTGGGGTCCTCGGTATACGTTACGGTATATGGGATATCCGCCTTATACTTTACTTCCTTTACAGTGCTTATACTCAAAAGAGGAGCGTTTGTGTCTGCCGCGGCGCTGAAGTTTTCCGAACGGAAAGCCAATGCGCTCTTCAGCCCGTGAGCGCCGTATTCTTTGCTTGTAAGCGTTTCAAATGTTCCCGCCGCCTCCGCTGCGGTGGCACGCGCATTCTCCTTAACGGTATCGTCCGCCGTATTTGTAAGTATAGCTACCGCGTCGGGAATGCTCTCCTCGCTGCCCAGTGCAATTATACGCTCTTCGGCAGTGAGCTGCTGGTTCATGGAATATTCCTTGAGCTCTATCGTTTCGCTGCCGTCGGTAGAACCGTACAGAAAATAATTCACGGCTTCGTCGATAGCCTCCTGAGCCTCATCCACCGAGGATAGCTTTACCGCCTCTTGTCCGTCGATGAGAACAACTCCTCCCGTACAGAAAAGCTGCAGCTCACAGCCGTATATTTTTTCTTCGCACTCGTCTTTCGAAACAAGTTTGCTGCGGTCTTTAATAAAGACGTTTCGTATACTGAGAGATTGTTCAAAATAGAGAGTATCTCTCGAATACCACGTTTTGAGGTTTTTGTCGACATTGTCAAGCTGACTGTAAAACACCCCTGCATTATCGACCACTCCGAGTTCTTTTCCGTTTAAGATTATCTCGCACCCGAAAGCATAATTGTAAACAAGAACTCCCACGAGCACAGCCGCTGCCGTGAGCGCCGTACCGAAAAACAGTTTTTTTCTGTCTTTGACGAATTTTACGGCCTCCAGTACGCTCAGTTTTATGTGCAGATATATTGATTTTACCGAATACAGACGCGTCTGCATACGGTAAATAAAATCGTCCGCCTTTATTTTAAGCTTGCTCTCCTCATATTTGCGGCTGA
>CAYTMY010000044.1:0-6309 GCA_964439075.1 uncultured Lachnospiraceae bacterium
TGTTCCTTTAATACGGCAAGCCTGCCTTCGTATTTTTGTACTTCTATGCTGCCGTTTCCTATAACCGCAACTCCCGCAGAATCATAACCTCTGTATTCGAGTTTTTCCAACCCGTCGACTACTATTTTTACCGCATCTTTTTTCCCCGTGTATCCTACGATACCGCACATGCTGTTTTTCTCCGTTTCATCACCGCATAGAGCAATAAGCCCTATTGTTTATCGGGCATATCGTTATGCTGTTATTAAATACGGAAAGATATAAGGCTCTGTTCACAGGGTTGCCCCTGTTGTTTGACCTGTATCTGACGACTTCCGTACGAACCGCAGGGCATCCGCCGAAATTTCGATAACCCTGACCCTCGTCAACCGCCTTGGCGGTTCTGGCGCTAACGGCAAAAAACCGTTTGAATCAGTATATCATATAACATATTTCTAACAAACAATTAATAATATTCTTCAACTATTTGATAAATGCATCATATTTATATTGAAAATCCAAATTATTCTGATATACTAAATAATGATATTACAGAGAATAAAAACACAATATGTTGAGGTTTAGCCATGATTAACTCTATTTCCGAACTCTTGACGCGCAGATTTACAAAAGCGCTTGAAACCGATCCGAAAAAGACGGTGTACGATCTGTTCGAGTATAAAACGGTCGACGCCAAAATAACAAATAAGGCAACGGGAGAGGACATTGTCGATATGCATGAGCTTGAGTTTCCCGTAGATTACTCCAAAAATGCATGCAATATTATCGCTTCCAAGTACTTCAGGAAAGCGGGTCTCAATACTGCCGAAGGCTGCGAAACCAGTATAAAACAAGTCGCGGACAGAATGGTGGGTTTTTGGGCTGACGCCTTGCTTGACGAAGGCATACTGAAGAACAAAGACGAATGGCAAATATTCTACGATGAACTCGCTTATGCTTTTCTTTCGCAGATGTGGGCGCCCAACTCTCCGCAGTGGTTTAATACGGGACTGAAAAGAAACTATGGCATTGAGGGCGGTAACGATGAACTTTACTATTACGACGAGACCCGTAAGAAGGTAGTCAAAAGCGAGGACAGATATACCAGAACTCAGGCATCCGCTTGTTTCATTCTTTCCATAAGGGATGCCTTGATAGGAGATCATTCCATAAGCGAACAATACGTGACGGAAACAAAGCTCTTTAAGGGAGGTTCGGGCGTAGGTACCAACTTCTCCGCACTGAGAGGCGCAAATGAAAAACTTTCGAGCGGAGGAGTTTCGTCGGGTGTGATGAGCTTCTTAAAAGGTCTTGACAGAAATGCGGGTGCGATAAAATCCGGCGGAACTACCCGCCGTGCCGCAAAAATGGTAATTCTCGATATAGACCACCCAGAGATCGAAACTTTTATCACATGGAAATCGAAGGAAGAAGAAAAGGTTCGCGCTCTTGCCAAAATGGGCTATTCCACCTCTATGGACGGCGAAGCGTATAGCACGGTGAGCGGGCAAAACGGGAATAATTCTGTTCGCGTAAATGAAGAATTTATGCAGAAGGTTCTTTCGCTCGATGAGAACAATGACGCCACCTTCATGCTTAAAGGACGTGTGGATACATCGGCTGATAAACAGGTGAGCGTAAAGCATTTATGGGATATGATCACCGAATCCGCATGGGAGTGCGCGGATCCCGCGCTGCAATTCGACGACATCTTTAACGAATGGCATACGTGCCCCGGCGGTGAAGACGGCAAGATAGGAGCAAAGTACAACCGCATCAACGGGACCAACCCCTGCAGCGAATATGCTTTCCTTGAGGATACCTCTTGCAATCTTGCGTCCGTAAATATATATAACTTTTACGATAAAGAAAATAAGCTTTTCAGAATAAACGATTATCTGCACGTGGTGGGTCTTGTTCAACTTGTGCTTGAAGCTTCCATACATTGGGGTCAGTTCCCGACTCAGGACGTAGCGCGAAAGACTTATCTTTTCAGAACGACAGGTCTTGGCATAGCAAATCTCGCTTCGCTGCTTATGGTAATGGGCTATGGCTATGATAGCGATGAAGCCAGAAATATCGCAGGAGCCCTTTGTTCCGTTATGACGGGTTATTCGTATTATATTTCGTCGCTTATGGCTAAGGACGCAGGGGCTTTTGAAAAATACGAAATGAACAAGGAGCCGCTCAATAAGGTTCTCAGAAACCATGCAAGAAGCGCACTGGCGCTTACCGACGAATATGAAGACATCAACTACAAGCCTTTTAAAATAGACGAACAACTGCTTAAATCAATAGGTCTGGGTGAATTTTCCGATTATGCTCAAAGGATATGGATGAACACACTTGTGAGCGCAGAGGAAAACGGCGTCAGAAACGCTCAGGTCAGCGTTATCGCACCTACAGGGACCATTTCCTTTGCAATGGACTGCGGCGCAACCTCCGTGGAACCATTTTATTCGCACGTTGTATATAAAACGCTCGCAGGCGGCGGTACCATGGAGATAACGAATCCCATACTAATGGAAGCGCTTGAAAATCTTGATTATACGCAGGACGAAATTAAGCAAATTGAAGAGTATTTGCTTGAAAAAGACAGCGACGGTTATTTCATTCATTACTCGTTGCAGGATTGTCCCTATATAAAGACGGAACACAGAAAGGTATTCGAAACCGCAAATGAAATATCCCCCGTAGGACATGTGCTCATGGTAGCCGCCATTACTCCCATGATAAGCGGCTCAATATCCAAAACCGTCAACCTTCCCGCAAACGCGACGCAGCGTGATATTTCCGATATCTACAAGCTTGCGTACAAAACTGGCATTAAAGCTATTTCCGTCTACAGAGACGGTTGTAAGGCGTGCCAGCCCTTGAATGCGGGAGTGGAAAACGTAAAGAGCGAAGAGGAACTTGCGAATTTCACATACGACCAGCTCTTGCGTTTTGCGGTCAATTGCAGAAAAAGCGTTCCCGACAGAATACGTCCTTCAGGCATGAGAATGAGCAGAACTCATTCCGCAAAAATAGGCGATATTGAATTGTATGTGACTATCGGTTTTTATGCCAACGGTGAAATGGCCGAGTTGTTTGTTTCCACGGATAAAGAAGGTACTGTGGTCAAGGGGCTTCTTGCCGCTCTTTCAAAGACGATATCGAATATGCTGCAATATAATGTGCCTGCCAAGGAGATATCGCGCTTGTTACGAGGACAGCAATTTGAACCCAGTGGTTTCGTAAGCCGTCATCCGTATATTAAGAGCGCGGCAAGCATTGCGGATCTGCTGAGTAAAATAATAGATATTGAACTCGGAGATTTCACGCGTTGCCAAATAAAGCCCGATAGCTTTAAGAGAATATGTGAAAATGATATCGAAACCTCGGGTATATTGGATAATACCGGTCATGAAGAGGATATTACCGAAGATGTTTCCGATATGGACAGAATATACGGAGAAACATGTGCCAACTGCTCATCAACGCGTCTATACCGAAACGGCACGTGTAAGGTATGCGCGGACTGCGGAAGTACAACAGGGTGCAGCTGAGGATAACTATTGGATAATGTATCTGTAATAGAGACGGGCGGTAAGGTAATCTATTTGTTGGGTACCGCCCATGTTTCGGGAGAAAGTGCTCGGGAAGCTAAAGAGCTGATAGAGAACGTCATGCCCGACAGCGTCTGTATTGAATTGGACGCAGACAGGTTGAATAATATACTCGACCCAAAGGGGTGGAACGATACCGATGTTTCTCGGATAATAAAGGAGAAGAAAGCCGCATTTTTACTTGCTAATTTGATATTGTCTTCATATCAAAAACGCCTTGGGGACAAACTGGGTTCTTCGCCCGGCAAAGAAATGCTTGTAAGTGCGCTTACGGCAAAAGAAAACGGTATAAATATTGTTACAGCGGATAGAAACATACGCACCACATTTCTTCGTATATGGCGCAAAATGGGCTTTTTCGCTAAAATAAAGTTACTGTTCGGTCTTATTTTCGGTTTCATAGAAGATGAAGAGATAACGTCGGAGGATATCGAACATCTTAAAGAACAGGATATGCTCGAGGCGGCGCTCTCGGAAATATCGGGCGAACTGCCTGAATTGAAAACCGTACTCGTGGATGAGCGCGATATGTATTTGGCGTGTAATATAAAAAACGCCTGCGGAGAAAAAATCGTCGCTGTAGTAGGCGCCGCTCATACGCCCGGAATAAAAAAGCTTTTGGAAAGCAATGAAGAGCTTTCAACGGAAAAACTCGACGTTATTCCTCCTGCAAAGCCTATAGGGAAGATAATAGGTTGGGCAATTCCCGCAGTTATAGTGCTTATGATGCTCTTTACCCTCACAAAAGACCCTTTCGCACTGCTTTTGCAGCTGAAGCAGTGGGTATTGTACAACGGTACATTATCAGCTCTCGGTACTCTCCTTGCAGGAGGGCACATACTTTCGATCATTACGGCTTTTGTGGCGGCTCCTATAACTTCGCTAAATCCTCTGCTTGCTGCAGGTTGGTTTGCGGGGCTCACGGAAGCTAAGGTAAATAAACCCACCGTGGAAGATTTCAATAAGCTCTCCGATGATTTGAAGACATTAAAGGGCTTGTGGAAAAATAAGCTTACAAAAATACTTTTGGTGGTGGTGCTTGCCAATATAGGCAGCAGTATCGGTACGTTTGCGGGAGGAATAGGAATATTTAATATATTCAAACGCCTCATCTGATTCGGAGCATGTCGAATTGTTATAAAAGTAAAATAAACTCCTTTGAAGTATATCTTCAAAGGAGTTTTATTTTTACATACACACTATTCGGTTTTACATCATCGGGCTCATTGCAAGTGCGGGGTGACCTTTTTCCGTAAGGAAAGCTATCAGCGTCTCCGCATCGGGCGCGGATTCCTCATCGCCTACCATATCGGTAAAGTTCTCTATTCCGTAAAGCTCTTTAGCCGTCTGGTTAAGTCTTTCTTCAACGCTTTCTTTTAAAGCTTTGGGCATCCATACTATTCTCTCTATGCCGCCTTCCGCCTTCATGAATTTCTTGGAAGCGATAAAGTGTCTGCCGTGTCCCATAAAGCCCGGCGTCTGTACTCCGCCGCCTGTCATGGAAGCGAGGTCTCCGAAGCTCATTCCGAGAGGTGTAAGACCGGTAAATTCACGGTTTACGATAAGTACTCCGTTCGACATGGGTTCGATGCCGCATATACATTCGAAGCAGCCGCAGCTTGTCATCGGGTCTTCCATTATCGAATAGAGAGCTACCTTTTGAAGCGCGCCCTGCGAATACTTCTGTACGGCTTCGTTTACGTCATCCCAGGAACCTACGCATTCGTCGTTAAGTCCTCCCTTGGTTATTATCTGGCAGGGTCCCGACGGGTCGAGTTCTTTTGTGGCTTTGGCGTCAAGCCAGGAAACCGCACCGCAAAGTCCGAGTCTTTCGGGTGTGACCACGCATACGTGGCTCGGTGAGAAGGACTGACAGAGCGTGCAGGTGTAGAATACGTCCACCGACTCGTCTGTAAGTGAAGAAAGTCTTTCGTCACGTTTATCGTAAGAGGGAAGCGCAAGCTCGTGCTTCATTTTCTTTGCCATTTCGGGGTCTGTGATTATCGTTACCGCGCATTTGTCGACTACGGCTTCGAATTCGCTCTTCATATTTGCCCAGAGGCATTCGCCGAAGTGCTTTGCTCTGAAACCTGCGTCGTATGCCGCCTTCGATACGCGAATTCTGAACATATCTCTTTGTCCGGTA
The DNA here is from genome assembly GCA_964439075.1 of uncultured Lachnospiraceae bacterium. Classification (GTDB taxonomy): domain Bacteria; phylum Bacillota; class Clostridia; order Eubacteriales; family Anaerofustaceae; genus CAYTMY01. The sequence goes on from CAYTMY010000044.1 coordinate 5,734, forward strand.
TGCATAATACCTTCCATATTGTTGATGAAGTGGTGTATTTTTCTTTCGAGAACGGGCTCGAAGTCGTTCTGCATGTTTTTGCCCGCTACATCTACGATAACTCCGAGAGGAGTTTTTGCGCCGAATTCCATTGTGTCGAAATCGGGTCCTATCACTTCGATGTGATGGTCTTCTATCTCCGAAGGATTTACTGTGCGCACTACTTCGAAGCAGTCGAATCTGGAACCGTCTGCCTCAACCTGCATATCGGCTTTTCTGATTATTTCACCTTCAAACGCAGCTGCGAAGGATACGGGGATATCGATATCGGTTATCTTTAGTTTGATTCCTCTTGCCTCGATGGAAGCGGGAACATAATTTTCGTAGCCGTCATACATGATAAGGCTTCTGGGCACCGACCAAAGATTGTCTTTCTCGTCTGTGATAACGGGAAAACCGAGAGCGATAGCGCCGCTTCCGCAGGCTACTGTCATGTCAGACAGAGGAGCGAAGGCGTTTACGAAAGCTTTTACTCTGTCCATTGTGTATTTGCATATTCCGTCGTAGTCTCCGGGAGGTATTGCTCCGAAGATAAGC
>CAYTMY010000044.1:6319-8383 GCA_964439075.1 uncultured Lachnospiraceae bacterium
GGAACCGCAAGGAACAATACGAACCTTGTAGCCTATGTTGAGGTTCATTTCGACGGCCTGGTCGATAATTCCGCCCACCATGAATACCATTATTCCCTTCGACTGATAGCCTTTTATGAGTTGTGCCGCCATTTCCTTTGTGGGAGCGGGTCCGATTATGACCGCAACGCCGGGAATGTCGTCCGTAACAAGAGGTACGCCCAACTCACGTATTTCCGCGTCGGAAAGGTGACCGTGATATACGTCGGGGTAGGGGTTCTTTCCGTCGTTCATGACGTATTTTACAGCTTCAATGACCTCCGCTGCGAGCGCTGTTCCGATGCCCGATGTGAAGATGCTGTTTGTATTTTTATCGTGCGTCATCATCTCGGAAATTTTTATAAGAGCGTCGTTTTTGACTTGTCCGAGCGTCTGGTATTTTACGCCCGTAAAGGCGTAAAGGCAGGGAAGAGCATAAGCGGTATGAGGCAGTTCAACTGCTTTGTCTTCGCCGAATTTGTCGATAGCTTCATTGACTGCTTTTACAGCTATATCGTACATATCGTCTGAGCCTTTGAAGACTCTGTCAAATAGTGTCATTTGTTGTTCTCCTTCAAAATATTTTCTTTCTTAAGAAATTCTGTGTCGATTTTATCTTTTATCGATTTTACTTCTTTTATGGCCGTTTCGGAAAAATCGAACGGTGACTTGCCTTGCCTGTCCGCATCAATGACTTCCTGATTGTAATGGATGAATCCCAAAAGGTCGTCCTTGATATTTTCTCGGATATAGTCTTCGTCGTTCTTGTCGCGTACTTTGTTTGCCACTACCTTTACTTGAGAAACTCCCAAATCATCGGCAAGAGCCTTGACCTTAAAATAGGTTTGTATGCTTCTTGCTCCGGGTTCTATCACAACGATGAACTCATCGACGCTTCCCGCAGTTCCTCTCCCAAGGTGTTCTATACCGGCTTCCATGTCCATTATCACAACGTCGTCGCTTCTGAGTACAAGGTGACTTATCAGTCGTTTTATTAAAACATGTTCGGGGCAAACGCAGCCGCTTCCTCCCGTTTCCACGGTTCCGAGCGTAAGCAGCTTTATGCCGTTATGCTCTTTTGCGTATTTTTCGGGTATATCGTCTACCTTCGGGTTCATCTTGAACATTCTCACGAAGCTTTCATCGTTCGGAGTCGTTCTTTCGTTTATGAGCTCCTTCAGTTTGGATATGGGAACGATCTCGTTTAATTCCTTCTGCGAAAAACCGAGAGCCAATCCGAGATTCGCATCCGGGTCGGCGTCCACGGTGAGTACGCTTTTATTATCCTGTGCGTACAGTCGGGCAAGTATTGCGGAAAATGTGGTTTTGCCGACACCGCCTTTACCCGTAACGGCTATTTTCATTAATTAACCTCTTTTATATACGATTTGACTAGATGTTTAAAGCAAGTCTCTTCTCTTCTATTCTTTCCATCATAGCGTCGCCAAGCTCGTCGATATCTGTGAGATAGGTGAATTTTGCTCCCACCCAGTCCTTAACTTCGTTTGTAAGGATATTCGTCACCACATCGGAACCGTTTGTGTACGGTATAATTCCGAGGAACGTATCTATACCCGTCGCTACGACGTAGTTGCCTATCGATACGGCTTTTTCACTCATCCATTCGGGAGCACAGCCTACTACGGGCAGTTCGGGAACCGTGATTCCCCACTGAGCCGCAACGTCGTTTACGAGAAGCATCATTCTGCTTATATCAACGCAGGAACCCATGTGAAGTACGGGAGGTATATCTGCAAGTTCGCAAACTCTCTTAAGACCCGCGCCACATATATCCTTTGCGTCCTTCGACATCAGACCGGCTTTTGCCGCAGCCTGAGCGGAACATCCCGAAAGCACGAGTATAATGTCGTTTTTGAGAAGCTTCTTCATAAGCTCTACATGAGCAAGGTCTGCTCTTACCTTGGGGTTGTTGCAGCCTACCATTGCCACGGCGCCTCTGAGTACGCCTGAGGTAATGCATTCGATGAGCGGCTTATATGTGCCTGTTTCGTCACGGAAGGAATTTGTGACCGTATCAAGCTGTTT
>CAYTMY010000045.1:0-8345 GCA_964439075.1 uncultured Lachnospiraceae bacterium
GAGGACAGGTCTCGAAGCTAAAATCTACCGAAACTTCGTTTTTCATCTTCTGACCTGTCCTCTTTGTATCAAGACCTGTCCTTATGGAACGAAAAACTTGCGTATTTTTTATAAGTAAGGACAGGCCTTAACTGTAAAAGTACAAAAGTTTTCTTCAAGGGGACAGGTCTCGAAAGAAAAAATACTCCAATGCGCCTTTTCCTACGCAAGACCTGTCCTCTCGAACAAAAATCCCTACGCCCTTATTTCCCTTGACCTTAATCCCTTCCGAAAATTTCATTCCTATGTCATACCGCTCCAACCCCCGAAATAAAAATAAACATGGCAATTTTAAAGTTTGCAAAACAAAATTTAAAAAATATAGGCGCGTACGTCTTTTTCGTATTCATCTGCGCTTTTTTTCTTCTGGAACCGCAGAAAGCGGCAGAGGGAACGTACAAATCTCTCATACTCTGGGCTACCGGAGTACTGCCCGTAATGCTTCCGTTTCTCATCGTAACCGACCTTCTTCTCGCTTGCACAGACACAAACACAAACAACCGAAGAAAAGCACTGACCGCACTGTACTTTACAAGCCTTATATGCGCATGCCCCGCATCCACCGCAAGAATAACGGAGATGTTTTCACAGGGACGCATCTCACGAGGCGGTGCAACGCGCCTATGTATCCTATGCTCAAATATGAACCCCGTGTTCATGTATGTAACGATCGGCAGCATTATGTTTAAAAGCGGCGGCTTCGGAATAAAACTGATATGCGTGAATTATGCGGCGTGTCTTATCACCTACGTATGGTTTTGTATCTTTGCGAAGAAAGAAGAGGTCGTTCTTACCGAACAATGCGGCAAATATCAACGCCGGGAAAAAGGCTGCGTAAAAAAAGCCGTAAATCTATGCCTGAACATCGGCGGTTATATGGCTTTTTTCGGATGTCTTACCGCCGCAGCGGAAGGTCTGCTGCAAAGAACAAGCCCTCTTGCAAGAGCTCTCGCCTTCGGGATCGCCGAGGTGACAAAAGGACTATCCGAATTGTGCCTTATACCCTATCTCGGCGTTAGAGAGGCTTTCATATTGTGCTGTGCTTTATGCGGGTTTTCGGGAATTTGCATTACGATGCAATGTACATCTTACCTCACGGCAAGCGGGCTTGACCCCGCATATTTTTTTCTGGGCAAGCTCTCTACCGCGGTGATAAGCGCCGCTGTTTCCCTTTTGTTTGTAATTAATTGATTTTCATAGTATAATTACCGCAATGATAACAAACGGAGAAAAAAAATGAGAGTCGTACTCGTTACGGGAATGCTGGCTTCGGGAAAAACAATAGCGCTTCAAGTCCTTCAGGACCTTGACTATTACGTCATAGACAATCTGCCGCCCTCCTTGATATGGTCGTTTTTAACGCTTGCCGAAAAGAGCGAGCCGCCAATAGAGAAGGCTGCTTTCGTCATAGATGTGCGTGCGGAGGGATTTTTTGACGACATAAATAAAGCGATAAACTACCTGCGCAAGAACACTCAATTCGATATTCTGTTTATAGATGCGGACGACGAAGTGCTTATTGCACGCTACAAGCTTTCAAGGCGGCGCCATCTTATGTTTGAAAACGAACGCATAGAGCAAACGCTGCTTCACGAACGCGAAAAACTGGCTTCCCTAAAAGATATTTCCGACTACCTCATCGATACGACAGACTTAAACGAAGCGCAGTTCAAAAAACGCATGCATGAAATCTTCGGAGAGGTGACCGCCGAAGCGGGACACTTTATGATAAATATCGTTTCCTTCGGTTTCAAGTACGGTATGCCGCAGGACTGCGACCTTGTATTTGACGCGAGGTTTGCCCCCAATCCTTTCTATATAGACGAACTCAAACCCAAATGCGGACTCGATAAGCCTGTTTCGGATTATGTTATGGGATTTGACGAATCGAGAACATTTTTAAAAATGACTGCGGATATGATAAACTATCTTCTGCCGTACTATATACGTGAAGGGAAAACCCAACTCGTAGTAGGTATAGGCTGTTCGGGCGGAAGACACCGTTCGGTCGCTTTTTCGGAACTGTTAAAAGAGAAATTCAACACCGACGTTTTTGATATAAGCGTCGAGCACAGAGATATAAATAAGGACAAGGTTTGACGGTATGAGCTCAAACAACAAAAAAGCCGTACTTATCGGAGGAGGCACGGGAAACTCCGTATTGCTTAAGGTGCTCAAACGATATACTCCCGACATAACCGTAATCGTTTCCGTCGGCGACGACGGAGGTTCCTCGGGCATACTGCGCCGAGAACTCGGAGTTATCCCTCCGGGAGACATACGCAACTGTCTCGTGGCATTGGCGGATGAAGAAAGCGTAATGGCAAACGTGATGAACAGCCGCTTTACGAAAGGCAGTCTGAAAAAACAAAACTTGGGTAATATAATCCTTACCGCTCTCTACGACATGAGCGGCAGTTTCCCGCTGGCAATAAAACAAATATCGGAGGTGCTCGCCATAACGGGTACGGTTCTTCCCGTAACATGCGAGAATATACAGCTCTGTGCCCGTTACAATAATGGCAAGTCCATAAAGGGAGAATCAAAAATAGCTTCTTATGCCATAAAACACGGGCTGAGTATTTCACAAATGCAATTGATACCGCAAAACCCACCTATTTTTGACGAGTGCAAAAAAGCCATATCGGAGGCGGATATAATCATATATTCCCCGGGCAGCCTATACACCTCACTAATACCGAACCTTCTTGTGGAAGGTATGTGCGACGCACTGAAAAAAGCGAGCGGCGCAAAATATTACCTTGCCAATATAATGACGGAGTACGGAGAAACGACGGACTACACCCTTTCCGATCACATAGCTGCGATAGAAAAACATACAAACGGGACGAAAATAATCGACGAAATAATATACAATACCGCAGCATTGCCGAAAAACATCTTGGAAAACTACATGAGAGAACAGGCTTATCCCGTAAAAAACGACGTTACCTTCCGCCACAAACACGCCTACAAAATGACAGGTATGGATATAGCAAAGGTAACCGAAGGCGGAATAAGGCACGACGCCGAAAAGATATTCGAATATATAATGGGTTAAGAAAATATAACAAAGAAAGTAATACACAACTTGGGGGTAATTTATGAGAAGCGACGGCAGAGCAAACGACATGCTCAGAGAAATAAAAATAACGAGAGACTACATCAAATATCCGCAGGGCTCGGTGCTGTGCGAATTCGGAGACACGAAAGTGATATGCACAGCCTTTGTTGAGGAAAAAGTTCCTCAGTTTTTAAAGGGAACGCAGCAAGGTTGGGTGAGCGCGGAATACAGCATGCTTCCCGCGGCAAACGCCACAAGAAAACAGCGCGACATATCGCGTCTCAAGCTGGACTCTCGCAGTGCGGAAATTCAAAGGCTTATAGGGCGCTCGCTGCGCTGTGCCGTAGATATGAAAAAACTCGGCGAACGCACTATATGGATAGACTGCGATGTTATACAGGCCGACGGCGGCAGCCGCACCGCCTCCATTACGGGAGGCTTCGTCGCTATGTATGACGCAATTGATTATCTGCTGCAACGTGGTCTGATAAAAGAAAATCCCATAAATAACTTTATAGGTGCAGTCAGCGTCGGCATAGTAAACGAAGACTGTATATGCGACCTTTGTTACGAGGAAGATTCACGCGCCGAGTGCGATATGAACGTGGTGATGACAGACGACGGCGGTTTTGTGGAGCTTCAGGCTACAGCAGAGGGCAGACCTGTAAAGGAACACGAAATGGACAGCCTGATAATGCTTGCAACACAGGGAATAATGAAAATAATACAAATACAAAAGAAAGCTCTTGAACTTTAAAATGAAAAAAACCGTACTTTTGGCAACGCAAAATGCGCATAAAGCCTCAGAACTGAAGGAGATACTGCCCGACTACGAAATACTGACGTTAAAAGACATCTCCTTTGAAGATGATATTGAAGAAAACGGAGATTCTTTCGAAGCCAACGCTCTCATAAAGGCGCGTGCCGCTCATGCAAGAAGCGGTTTGGTCTGCATTGCCGACGATTCGGGACTCTGCGTTGACTCGCTCGGAGGACGGCCGGGTATTTACTCCGCGCGTTATTCGGGCGGTAGTTTTCATGACAACAACGTAAAACTTTTGGCTGAACTGAAAGAAGTGCCGAAGGAAAGACGCACGGCACAGTTTGTATGCAGCGCGGCTTGCGTATACCCGAACGGACGTGAAAGCGTACATACCGCAAAGGTTGCAGGACACATCACCGAGCATCTTGAAGGAGAAGAAGGTTTCGGATACGACCCCGTATTTTTCTGCGATGAAAAGAACAAGACGTATGCAAACATGAGCGCGGATGAAAAAAACTCCGTAAGCCACCGCAAGAGAGCGTTTGAAATGCTCAAATGCGAGCTTGACAAATACTTTGAGGATGAAGATATCACGAAATGAAAATACTCGTATTTTCGGACTCTCACGGAAATATATCACTTATAAAAAAGGCTCTCAAACAAAACCCCGACGCCGACGCCGTAATACACGCGGGTGATTATGCGCGCGATATGAATTTTCTTACGGAAAGCGGTAAGGAGATTTACCGCGTAAAGGGTAACTGTGATTATTATGACGGCTTTGACGAAGAATTGATATTTGAGCTTGAGGGCGTAAAAATACTTTTATCCCACGGCAATATTTACGGAGTAAAACACTCTTATGATGCACTTGCGGCAAAAGCTGTGGAATGCGGCGCCGATATAGCTATATTCGGGCATACACATGACGCCTTTCGCGCCAACGTATTCGGCGCGTTCCTGTTTAACCCGGGAAGCATCAACCCATACAATGCAGCAAGGTTTCCCTCCTACGGGATCATCGAAACGGGAGGAGCCGATATACTTCGTGCGGATATAATAAACATCGTATAAAAACCTCCGTTTGCGGGTTTGCCGTTCCGTTTATCTTGCGCACGCGCATAATCAAAGCAACAACACGCCGACAGATGATTTCATGAAAACAGGCATTGAAAAAACATAATAACGGCATACAACGCAAATTGCGCAGCATGCCGTTTTATTATTTTCAGATAGTTTTAAGCTTTTCTATCCGTTCACTTATTTCTTTTCTTCCTCAGCCTGCGCATCATCCGCAGGAGCCATTGCCTTTGCATAGTAGCGGTCGAGCGTCATTGAGAAATGAAAGATAGGAGTATCCACTTTTGTTACGTGGAAGGGGCAATGCTTTGTTCCCTTGGGGAAGAACAAAAGACAGCTTTCCGTAATGGTGATAGTCTCGTCCTCTATCTCAAATTCGATAACTCCGCCGAGTTTTGTCGGGTCGTCCTGATTCGTTCCGAAAAAGCCGAGAACTTCATCGGTGTCGTCGTGTACGTGCTGTGCGGGTCCTTCAAGCGGCTTATAATACCATATACACTCCATATTTCTCGCTCCCGGCACTATGCTTGAATCCATCCACGCCATGCTTCTTCTCACGTCGAGAGGCAAACGGTAATGTGTGTACTTTAAAGGTCTGGGGGTATTTACGATATAATACTTTTCTCTTTCTTCCATTGTTTTATTCTCCTAAAATCCGCAAGAAGCTTTTTCGCCCTCGCTATAAAATATTGTTGTAAATAGATTATAAAACAAAATTTAAAATATAACAATATAAATAAAAAAGCGCCTTATATCCATACAAAATAAGAGCGCTTGTTTGATTTGTTTTTCAAATATAACTTACATTACAGCGCGGGACTTGTTTTCCACCGCCGACGGGTGTTCCTTAAAATATTCTATGATGACCTGCTGCACTTCTTTTGCAATGCGCCTTTGCTTGCGGTTCGTCTTTACATACAATTTCAGCTGCGTATTGCACTTCGGCTCCGCTATCCGTATGCTCTTTATGCCGTCGAGTTTGTAAGCGTTAAGGGCCCTGGCAGGCACAAGTGCGACATAGCTGCCGTTTCGCACCGCAAAAAGCACATCCACCAACACGGTTCCCATGAAGGTGATGTTCGGGCTGAAGCCTGCCTGTTCGCACAGAGTATCAAGATTTGAGCGCGAAGCTATTTTACCCGGATAGTCGGCAAATTCCTTATCTTTCAGCTCTGCAAGATCAATACTGTCGTAAACGCTGAGAGGGTTTGAAGTGCTGACGATAAGAAGTTTCTCGTCGTCTGCCAAAATGGTTTCGCTTATATCGGGCAGTTCGAGTTTCGTTGCGAGTATACAAAAATCAAGTCTTCCGCTTGAAAGATACTCCTTCAGTTCTTGAAAATTACAGTTGATACTGTTAAGGCGCACCTGCGGGCAACGCTGCTGTATTTTCGTCGCAAGCCCTGGGAAAGCCGTGAAAGGCGGAGAGACCAAGCGAAGCTCGTTTTCGTTTGACATTTTAAGATCGTAAAGAGCTGTTTTGGCGTCGCTGAAATCGTGAATAATAGGCTCCACTCTGCTTAAAAAAAGTTTGCCGTAATCGTTTAGCACAATATTGCGCCCTTTTCTGTCAAATAGCTTTACGCCAAGCTAAGTTTCGAGACGCTGTATGTTGGAGCTCAAAGCGGGCTGTGATATATTCATTGTCTCCGCCGCCTTCGATACGTTTTCGCATTTTGCGACAGCTACGAAATAATCCAACTGATAAAGTTCCATTATGCGCTCCGTTTTTTTATCTTTTTTACAGTATACACTATTTTCAAGCAAAAAGGTTGATTTTTTTGAGTTTTCACACCCATTTAGCGGTATAAACAGCGGCAAAATAACTGCAACGCTGAAGTTGCAACTACTTTTGCTCCCCGGTTAAAGGCACTTCGGGCAAAAGAAAATCCTTCAAAGGCTTTAGCAGCTTATTCATAACGCGCACAATATTTCCTACGAGAAAAGCCGTTATCACGGTACCTTCGCGCACACCCGTAAGTTTTTTGAGCACTATCAAACAAAGAGCCGCGGCAACTACGGTTTGTGCGCTGTCGGAAATCACTCTTATCTTACCGTATTCTTTTCCGCTCACGGTGGCTATGGCACGCACAAACGCATCGGCAGGAAGCATAGCCACGTTTGCTATCACCTCCAAATAAGCTCCGAAAGCGATGATGACGCAGCCGCACAGCAGCGAAAGTATCTTCAATATATACAAGCCTGGTAAAAACGAAGAGAGCGCCCTCATAGATATATCCACGCAATATCCGAAACAGAAGGATATGACTATTTGTATAAATATTTCGGCCTTATTGACCTTGCCCTTCAATATAATTATTTGAAGGGTTATCATTATGAGGTTGTATACTATAACCCAATTCCCGTAAGTAAAACCCTTCACTATCAGGGAAAGGGTATACGGTATTGCCGCAAGAGGACTGCTGCCGAGACTTGCCTTGGTTATAAAAGCCACGCCGAAGGCGTTGAAGAAAAGTCCGAAAGCAAAAATTATATAGCGTTTAAGAGTATCTTTGGCTGACATAGATGTGTTCTCCGAGAAGTTGTTTTTAAAATTGTAACATGTTTTTTATTGGTTTTCAAACTTTGCAACAACATTCCAACCCCATTTTTAATCATACACCCGAAAAGCGGGTCTTCTTTTTAAAGAAGACCCGCTTGAGAAACCTATGTGTTTTTCGTTTGCGTGTAAAGTGCGCCGAAAAGCTATTGAGGTTTAATGCTTATTGCGTCACCCGGATTTACAAAGAGTTCGCCCTTCATATCTCTCAAGTGGCTCCACCAACCTTCGGGATAGCAGTCGAGAGTGACGCCTTCGTCCTTTATAAGGGCTGCTCTCACGTCTTTTCCGTCAAGGTCGTGAGGCATGAGTTTTTTATCGTTGCACATGCACATCGCAAGTCCCGCAGCCTGACCTGTGCCCATGGCGGGTCCTATGATCCTCATCGCTCCGTTTGCGTGAAATTCCGCCGAGCAGCAGCGTCCGACGGCAAGAAGATTTTCTATCTTCTGAGGCAACAGCGAACGGTACGGTATTTCGCAGTAATCGCGCGGGTCGGGACGTGCTTCTATTCCCAAAGGACGCACAAACGGGTGCATCGCCGCCGTGCACTGAGGCTCTCTGCAAACAGCGCTGCCTTCTTTTTCGGATATATGTATATGTCTCATAAACACCAATTCCGCGTTTGTGGGGTGGTGCGTATCAAACATTTCGGGGAAACGTGCGATACCGTCATCAAACTTCGTTCCGCAAGCAATATCGGACGCCTTAAGCATGTATTCGCCGAATATTCTTCTTGAATCGCGCACTCCGGGCAGAGAGCCCAAACCGATAAGTTTTATGTTTTCATATCCGGGAACATACTTTCTCATACATTCTGCAATCGATTCCATCTGGCG
>CAYTMY010000046.1:0-8312 GCA_964439075.1 uncultured Lachnospiraceae bacterium
AGGCAACGGATTTTGATTCCGTCATTCGTAGGTTCGAGTCCTGCTACCCCTGCCAATAGAGTGAAAATAAGCAATCGGAACCTCGTTGCCTGTAACAATCATGAAGAAGTTACTGATGTCGGCGCTTGCGATAAGCGCGGCGGCACTCGTTTTGATGTTCTTCCTCAAGAAGAAAAAGAAAGAGGACTGACAGCTGAAACTGTATAACAAACCTTAAATTAATGGGAGGGAGCAAGCGCTCCCTCCCATTTATTCTTTCTAAGGGAACAGCATTTTGCTTAAAAACCCCTTATGTACACGGTTTTCAAAGCTTGCCATTATTTCCGCTCCGACCAGGATTGCAGACAAAACAGATGCAATCTATTAAAAACGGCTGTTTAAGCCGTTTTTTTTAGTTGATTTCAAGCCATTTCCCGAATAACACATTTTTACACAGGGTATTTTTGAGCTGCAGAGTATGCAAAAGACGAAGTGCTTGATACGGTAAAAAGAACAAGGCTTGGATTGATAGAAATTTTGTGATATACTTACCGGAGAAACGGAGAAACAGTGACGAAAGAGACGATAAAATTCGACGATTTCTTTGATGTTATGGCAGCACCTTTGGAAGCAATAGGATATATTGAAATTGCTTTTCATGTTGAAGGAGATGACTTTTATAATGAATGTTGGATGGGCAAGGGAAAAGATAATGAAACAGGAAAAGAAGCTAATTGGTTCGGATTGACTCCGGATGGAAAAAATGCGTTTGATTACGAAGATGTCTTTTCATTTGTAAATGCAGAAGTATTTAATGGGAAGAGTCTAAAAGATATTTGGAATAAAGTCGTGATAGATAAGATAGACTGGTGCAATCCCGAAGAGAGATTTCAAGATTATATTTATTTTAGAAACCGGTGGAATAATAAAAAGCGGGAGCATAAATGAGCAGCTATGTTTAAGACAGTAATTACATTTAAAAAAGATACAGACGACGAAATGCTCAAAAGACTTAAACTGGTCTGCACCGAGGCGTTTGACAACAGGGCTGGGAAAGTCGAACTGAAAGAAGAAGATAAGTACACCGTGTACGCCGAGGGCGAGTATAAAGATTGGGTGTGTTTAAACTTGGGTTCATTTACTCTCGACAGAACACTTCACTTTAACGACTATATTGAATCATGGGATTTGATTGATTATGAAAATCCGGCTGAAAGCTGTGACCTTACCGAACTTTATAAGAAACCGGTATATAATGGGAGGGGCGGTATATGCAAAAAAAAGATACGCGAAAACAAGTTGCTTTCGATTTAGATACAAAAGCTCTTGCGCAGTATTGCCAACGGCAATTGGGTCTCAAATACTTTTCAGTTAAGTTTTGGTAAATTTATTTTTGGGAGTGTGTTTATGACAAAGGATGATGAACGTGATATCTTCGAAGAGGCTTTGAGAGAGGACGAAATATTTTGGGAGGAAGAGCAGATAAGCTCAAATCGTGCGTCCAAATCCGTATCGTATGATGATGACGACGAAGATGAATTTGATTCCTTGGATATTGATGAGGACGACGAAGAAGAAGATGATGATGATGATGATTGGGATGATGACGACGATTCCGATGATGATTGTTATTAAGAAATCAAAACAGACAATTTTTATATATGGCAGCATATATAAATATGATCCATACTGTTGCAGTGACGGTAAATAAAAAACATCGGCAGAATTTCTGCCGATGTTTTTTTGAAAAGCGCACTTCTTATTCTACGGTTATCATCTTTTTCTCCGGTTCCTGCGCTTTGGGAACGAAGAGCTTCAGTGTACCGTTCGAGTAATTGGCTTTGATATCGTCGGTATTGATATTATTGCCTACGTAAAAGCTTCTCGAACATTTGCCGTAGAACCTTTCCTTGTGGATATAATTCTTGTCTTTTTCTTCCGTTTCTTCCTTCTTCTCCGCACTTATCACAAGGCTGCCGTCCTTTACTTCGGCGGATATTTCGCTTTTGTCATAACCTGGCAGATCCATGGTAAGTTCGTAGTTGTCGTCATTTTCCGTAATGTCGGTCTTCATAGGCTGCATAAATCTCGAAGAACTCCACGGGCTTATTTCCGCGCCCTTTGAAGAACTCGAACTCGGCCTATATCCAAACATTTCATCAAATAAATCAAACGGATTCTTTACTGTGCTTAACATCATGGTTTTGTACCTCCATACTTTCATTTCTTTTTACAAGCTCATTATAGCAAAATAATCAGCACTGTCAAGTAGTGAGTGCTAATTTAATGATTTTGTAATCTTTCTTGTTCCAATGTTTAAACGAGGAATAAAAAATGCTATATTTATTATGTGGAATATACGGTTATTCGTTCGAAGAGGAAAACAATAAGTCTGAGTGTGGACAACCAACTGAATGTCGTAGTTCGCGCGCCGCTTCATGCTTCACAGCAGCGCATACGCAGTTTTGTAGCGCAAAACGAGGAATGGATATATAAAAGAAAGGCTTTGATAGGGCAATATAACATTGCTCATCCGTGCGTAAGCGGCGAATACGGACAGCGTATCCTTTATTTGGGTAGGGAATATACAATTGCGCCTACAGAATCAAAATATGTTTATCTCGGAGACGCTTCATTGTTTGTTCCGACTCGAAAGCCTGTTAAACAGCAGCTGACTGAATGGTATAAAAAGCAAGCGCGAGCCGTGCTCACGGAAAGAACTGAGTATTATGCGGCTTTGTGGAAGCTTGACTACAAGCATGTGAGGATATCCTCGGCAAGAACAAGGTACGGTTCATGCAGTCCCGATAACGGGATATCCTATACGTTTCGCATGGTAATGCTCCCGATTGATTTGATTGATTACGTCGTTGTGCATGAGTTGTGCCATACATGTTATAAAGATCATCAAAAATCATTTTGGAACGCTGTGCAGAATATTCTTCCCGATTATAAAGATAGAAGAAAGCGCATAAATAAAGAATACAATATAATGGATTGTTTATAATTCCTGTGAATCCAGCATTTCAAGCGCATGTTTATAGGTGCGCTTATAAAGCTCGATTTCATCCAGTACGGGAAAGTCTCCTCTAGGTGGTATTATATCGCCCGCTATACTCAAATGCACTTTGAGTCTTTTGATAAGCATTGAGGTTACTTCATGAGCTTGGTCATTCTCTAACATATTTTACTCCAATAGAAAAAAGTCGCAGACTGACTGCAACTAATTATATAAAAAAGATTATTTAAATTCAACTAAAAATTAAAGTAAATAACGCAATAAACGACATGATTCGACAATGCGAAGCAGTGGCTGTCATTCGAATTTCGGCAACTAAATGAGTACCGATTGTCCCGGTTCTTCGAGGAAAACCGTATCGGGTAGTTCCGAGGCGTATTTTTTATACACTTTTGCGGTTTTTAAGCCCCAGTTCATCTTGTCGTACTTCCTGTCGGGAAGATGCATTACAAGAAGTTTCTGCGGGTTTATTTTGGATATTACCTTTCTTCCCTCCGTAAGTCCGATGAAGGTAAAGGGAACCATAAGGACGTCTATTTTCCTGTTGAATATCGGCGTTGGTTCAAAGTTTTTTACGCTGACCTGAGCGTCTCCGACGTGAAGAAACACCTTTCGGCGGACTTCAAACATGTAAGTATAGTTAAGCACGCCCGCATTTTCTGCGCCGTCATGCGTTACGCAGGAGATCTCGCAGGGTATGTCCTTGAGGCATATCTGCATTGAAGTTCCCATTGGTATTTGCATTCCCCACAGCTGAGAGATGAGTACGTCATTATAATTATCGGCCGCTTTGATCTGGCTCAAAACGTTTTGTGTTCCCACGAGCTGAGCGTGTTTGTTTCTTTTTAATATTTCATTACAGCTTTTTGCATCGAAATGGTCGATATGATGATGCGTAAAAAGCATAAGATCGATATTATTGTAAGGCTCCTTGTTCAGAAGCATTTTTTCAAGTACCGCATTATCAACCGAAAGATACGGAAGAGCCGTTTCGGTATGTACTGCGTCTATCAGTATCTTTTTATCTTTATATTCGATGCAAACGCCGGAATTTGCTATATAGGTGACACTCGCTTTGTTCATTATCATAGACAACCTCCGTTATTTGTAATAATCTTGTTACATTATATAACCTGAAGAGGCTTTAGCAAACATAAATTATAAAAAAACTAATTATATTTTAATTGTAAGTCAATACTTGATTAATACGCTATAATTAACATTATCAAAATAATATGATTGCGGACGGTAGCCGTTTTGAGCAGCAAAAGAGAAAAAACAGTTTTGGACAAGGAAAATATCATCTCGAGAGTAGCCTCTTATTTTGTAGGAGCGCGCAGCAAGGTAATGTATATAAGCTCGAATGACGAGACGATAATTTCGTTTCCATGGCTGTTTGCCGTATTATTTCTTCTTGTGTTCGATGTGCCTTCATGGATAATCGCGCTTTTGCTTATATGCCTTATCGTGTTCAACCTCGATTTGAATGTTGCTTCGCAGTCAAAACGCGATGCGTTCAGTGAAGCTACCGTAAACGCAGACGATTATAACCGAGAAAAAAAACAAAATCATTATAATATCACCACGGACAGCGATGGTTTTTCGGAAATGGTCATAAATTAAGGGGGATACAGATGAAAAAGGTACTTATAATCGAAGACGAATTGAAGATATCGAGATTTATACAGTTGGAACTGGAACACGAGGGTTACACCTCCGAATCGGCTGCTGACGGCAGGACCGGATATCAAATGGCACAAAACAATAATTACGATATTATAATACTCGATCTCATGCTGCCCAATCTGAGCGGGATAGAAATATGCAGGAGACTGAGAGCAGAGGGCAACAACACACCCATCATCATGTTGACCGCAAAAGACGACGTCTCCGATAAAGTGACGGGTCTTGACGTAGGAGCAGACGATTATATGACAAAGCCCTTTGCAATAGAGGAACTGCTTGCAAGGATGCGTGTCGCCTTAAAGAACAGCGACAGGATAAATACATCTCCCGTGCTGAAGGCGGGAAGGATAACGCTGGACAGAAATAAATATGAAGTAAAGTGCGACGACACTCCTGTAAACCTGACAAAAAAAGAATTTGAGCTGCTTTCTTATCTCATACTCAATAAAAACCTTGTGCTTTCACGAGAACAGATCGTGGAGAATGTTTGGGGGTATGAATACGAGGCGGAAACAAACGTTACCGACGTGTATATCCGTTATTTGAGGAGCAAGATCGACGAGGCTTTCGGTACCTCATATATCAAAACGGTGCGGGGTATCGGCTATCAGTTCAAAGATGAAGAATAAAATATCCGCTGCAAAAATAATCAATAATTATAAATATTCCATAAAGCGTAGAATCAGTACCTCCTACGCTTTGGTTTTTGTGCTCGTATGCGTTTTGATACTTATAGTGTTTTCCGTGTCCTTTACATATTATTCATGCGAAAAGCTTTCCGACAATACGCCCGTGGCGATATCTGCGGTTTCTCAAAGTCTTGTTGCCGGCACGGATATCAAGTCGACTGAGTTCAGAAATTTTTTAAATTCCTTACGAAGGACGGGCAGTGTTTCGGAAATATTGATATATGACACGAACAATGTGCTTATCAATGCCACTTCTCTTTCACCCGAGGTGTTGGAGTCGAGAAACGGCGGCAATATAATCACACAGATGTTTCCTCAGTATTCGCAGCTGTTTCAAGGCTATTATATTGATTCTCAGGTGGTGCGTCTGAGCTCAGTCGGGATAGATATAAATATATACGTTTATTATTCTATCGATTCGGTTATAGCGAGCTTGTTATTTACCGTTTCGGTTATGGCTACCGCCATGTTTATAGGTCTTATAGCTTTTTCGCTTGCGGGATATGTGCGCACAAAAAGAATGTTGCAGCCTATAGACGACATTACGCAGGTCGCAAAGAAAATAACCTCGGAAAATATGAATTTGCGTATCGATGAAGAAAACTCGCGTTATGAGTTAAAAGAGCTCGTTGAAACTATCAACAGCATGATCGACCGTCTTCAGCTTGATTACGACAGGCAAAAGCGCTTTGTTTCGGATGTTTCGCACGAACTTCGAACACCGATATCCGTCATTTCGGGCTACGGTTCCATGCTCAAACGCTGGGGTAAATCGGACGAAGCGGTACTGGACGAATCTATCGACGCTATAATAAACGAATCGGATAATATGAAGGATCTTGTTGGAAAGCTGTTGTTCATTGCCAGGCACGACAATGAGACATTGCAGTTTGATATGAAGCGCATCAATATAACTCAGCTTATCAGCGCAACTGTAAAGGAAGAGAGTATAGTCCATACAAAGGCCGAATTTGAGCTTTATGCGGATGAAGAGGTCTATGCGTCGGTCGATGAGACACGTTTTAAGCAGGCGATAAGGATTTTTTTGGATAACGCAATTAAATATTCGCCGGAGAGTTCTAAGGTGCAGGTTACTTTGAAACCTCTTGCCGACGGATTTTCGGTCAGTATCAGAGACCATGGGCAAGGTATTAATAAAGAAGATTTGCCTAATATTTTCGAACGATTTTACCGCGCCGACGAATCGCGCACGAAGCAGACCGGCGGTTACGGTTTGGGACTTGCCATAGCAAGGATAATCGTAAGCGGTCACGGCGGAAGTATCACGGTGCGTACAAAACACGATGTCGGCAGTGAATTTATCATCTGTATTCCGTATTTATCGAGCGAAAAAGAAGTAACGCCTGCCTAACTCCTTCCTTAATTATATTTATTAACGGATTTGACAATACCACGCGGCATGAGATATTCATGCCGCTGATTTATGTGTACGCCGCGTTAAATGATATGAATGTTTTATCTCAAGGAGGCTTGCAATGGGACTTATATATGGGGTAAAATAATATGTTCTTATATATATAACAATAATGGAGTATACACATGGATTATTCGGTCGAGAATCCTCTGGGCACAAGATACGCAAGCAAGGATATGATAAAAATATTTTCTCAGCAGCACAGAATATCGCTTTGGCGAAAATTGTGGACGGCGCTTGCCGAAGCCGAAGCGGAATTGGGTATAGATATCTCAAAGGCACAGACAGACCAAATGAAGCAGCATTGGGATGATATAGATTTCGAGACCGCAGAAAAAAAAGAGGCGGAAATACACCACGATGTTATGAGCCATATATATGCTTTCGGTCTATGCTGCCCCGATGCAAAACCGATAATACATCTCGGTGCGACGAGCTGTTTTGTAACGGACAATTCGGAGCTTATCCAAATGTACGAAGCGCTTGTCATAATTAAGGAAAAGCTTATACGAGTCATAACAAATATAACAGAATTCGCCGAAAAACATAAAGCTATGCCCTGCCTGGGCATGACGCATCTTCAAGCGGCGCAGCCCACTACCGTAGGTAAGAGAGCTTGTTTGTATTTGCAGGATTTCACTATGGACCTCGAAGAAATAAATAATATTTTAAGCGCTTTTATGCTGCGCGGCGCTAAGGGCACCACGGGTACTCAGGCGAGTTTTCTTGAGTTGTTTGAGGGCAACGGAGAGAAAGTAGCACTGCTTGATAAGCTCGTTGCTCACAAAATGGGTTTTGAAGCTGTGTTTCCCGTAACGGGGCAGACGTATACGCGAAAATTTGATTATAAAATCACATCGGCGCTTGCGGGAATAGGCATTTCCGCTTCAAAGTTCGCAAACGATATGCGTATACTTCAAAGCAAGAAAGAGCAGGAGGAGCCCTTCGGCAAATCTCAGGTAGGCTCTTCGGCAATGGCATACAAGCGCAATCCGATGATGAGTGAGCGGGTATGTGCGCTTGCGAGGTATTTGGAGACGCTTCCCGTTAATTCCGCAATGACTGCCTCCACACAGTGGTTTGAACGCACTCTTGACGATTCCGCCAACAGACGTATTGTAAATTCACAGGCTTTCCTTACCGCCGACGCAATACTGATGATTATGGATAAAATCACGGCGGGTATCGTCGTTTACGATAAAATGACAGAGAAAAATCTCATGGCGGAACTTCCCTTTATGGCGACGGAGAATATTCTCATGGACAGCGTCAAGTTGGGCGGAGACAGACAAAAGCTGCACGAAGTGATAAGGACTCATTCCATGCAGGCTGCCGCAAACGTAAAAAACGGCGGAGAAAACGACCTTCTTGACAGGCTGCTCGCTTCGGAGGAATTTAAACCATATAAGAGTGTTATATCGTCAGCGCTGGATCCTTCACGATATATAGGGAGGGCGAAAGAGCAGACGGAGGAATATACGCAATATATTAAAACGAAATATCT
>CAYTMY010000047.1:0-8207 GCA_964439075.1 uncultured Lachnospiraceae bacterium
ATAGGGTTTACCTCCAAAAATGTTTTGTTTGGAAGTAATGTAAGCGTGGGTTTTAGTGTGGTATCTTTAAGTTTGGGAAACCCCGGATTCCCACTTAGAAATTGCAGTGCGAGACACAAATAACGCTTCCGCAAGTTCTTCCTGCGTGAGTCCTTTTTCTTTCCTCAACTCTTGTAATTTTTCACTTAATTCCATAATAAACATTCCTTTTGCACTCAGATACGAATGTATCCTTTATTAGAAATGGGCAATCCCACTATGGGACTGCCCATTCATTCCGTAAATTATGCGATTTTTTAGTCTCTGCACCGTTTTTAGCACCGATTGGTGTAAATTTGGTGTAAAGAGGTAAATTTATTCGGTTTGGAAAGTCCCGAAACCCGCATAAATACTGGGGTTTTCTTACTTGTCGTTCGGTAAGGACTTCATTGTGGGGAAAAGTATAACATCCCGTATAGTGGGCTCACCCGTGAGAAGCATAACTATTCTGTCTATTCCTACGCCTACGCCACCTGTCGGAGGCAAACCGACTTCAAGCGCATTGATGAAGTCCGAATCATAGGGATGAGCTTCATCGTCTCCCGCTTCTTTTTTTGCGGTCTGCGCCGCAAAACGTTCTCTTTGGTCGAACGGATCGTTGAGCTCGGAAAAACCGTTTGCGTATTCGCAGCCGTTGATAAACAATTCAAAGCGCTGTGTATAGCGCGGGTCGTCCGCACACTTTTTTGCCAAAGGGGATACTTCCGTCGGGTGGTTGATAACGAAAGTGGGTTGAATTATCTTATCCTCCGCATACATATCAAAGGCTTCTTCTATAATTTTGCCTATTCCCCAATCGGGCTGAGGTTCCAAGCCTATCGACTTTGCAGCCGTTACGGCTTCGTTTAAATCGGTTATTTTATCGAAGTCCACTTTTGCGTATTCCGCTACGAGCTCTGTCATTTTCGCTCTTCTGAAGGGAGCCTTCATGCTTATATTATGCTCTCCCGCCGTAATTTCATCGGAGCCCAAAACGGTTTGGCAAACATACGAAAGCAGCTGCTCTATCATATCCATTACGTCTTCGTAATTTGCGTACGATTCGTAGCTCTCCATTGTTGTAAATTCGGGATTATGCGAAGCGTCCATTCCTTCGTTGCGGAATATCCTGCCTATTTCATAGACTTTATCGAATCCACCGACGATAAGTCTTTTTAGGGGAAGCTCCGTTGCTATTCTCAGATACATGGGTATGTCGAGAGTATTGTGGTGCGTTACAAAGGGTCGTGCGTTTGCACCACCCGCAAGCGGCGCCAATACCGGTGTTTCCACCTCAACAAAGCCCCTGTTATCCATGAAATCTCTGAACGCCTTGACTATATTTGCTCTTATAAGAAATGTCTTTTTTACATCGGGATTCATGATGAGGTCCACATAGCGCTGTCTGTAGCGCAGATCCACATCCTTTAAACCGTGAAATTTTTCGGGAAGCACCTGTATAGACTTTGAAAGAAGCAGCATGCTCTCCACACGCACTGATATTTCACCGCGCTGCGTTCTGAATACTTCTCCCGTTACACCGACGATATCGCCTATATCGTACGCACGTATATACTCATACTCATCCTCGAGAATATCTTTTTTTATAAAAAGCTGTAACTTTCCCTCGGAATCCTGCAAATCATAAAAAGACACCTTTCCCTGTCCGCGTTTCGCCATTATTCTGCCGGCAAGGGAAACATGCTTTCCGTCATAGTTCTCAAAATCGTTTATTATATCCGAAGTGAGCGCACTTCGCTCGAAAGAAGTCTCTTTATAAGGATAGCGTCCTTCCTCGCAAAGCTTGTTGTATTTATCTATCTTTACCTTTACCACCTCGGGTAAGGAGTCGTAGTATTCATCCATATTCGGTTTGATTCCCTTATTATTTTATTTGCAGTATCTTCAATGTATATTCGCATGCGGGAGCCGACACAGTCACAACTTCTCCGAGCTTATGACCGATAAGCGCCTTGCCCACCGCAGATTCGTTCGATATTCTCTTCGCTTCGAGGTCCGCTTCATCACTGCCCACTATAGTATATTCGTATTCCTCGTTCATGTCTTCGTCGAGCACCTTGACCTTACTGCCGACGGCGACTACGCCCTTGGGCGCTTTTTTGTCATCGATAATACGCGCATTTTTCAGTTTGTATTCAAGCTCTACTATTTCGCCCTCTATAAAAGCCTGTTCATTTTTCGCTTCTTCATATTCGGCGTTTTCGCTCAAATCGCCGAATTCGCGCGCGACTTTTATTTTTTCGGCTATTTCATGACGTTTGCCCGTTTTTAAATATTCCAAACGCTCCTGCAATTCATAATAACCGTCTTTAGTCAAAAGCACTTCTTTATTTGACATTTCATTCTCCGTATCTGTTATTTTTCGTATTGATATATTATAAAGAGAGGAAGATATTAAGTCAATAGCAAAAACGGGTGTTTATCATCTCCGATATCTCATTTAAGCTTTCTTCGGGCGCTTTTTTCAAACGGTTGCAAAGCATGGCTTCTTCAAAAGAAGCGTCCACTTCAATTGTACCGAGTTTGTCGGTAAACATAAGCGAGCGCGGCATTTCGCATTGATGCGCACCGATTATTATCTTCGCTTTGAGTATGCCGCGCAAACGCAGGTATACGTTTTCGTCCAGCACGATAACACAGGGCTGCTCCCTTATTATTCCTATATTTTGAGTACAGACCACGGCGGTGGAATTGTGGTCGTAAAAAACCTTGTCCGCTTTTTTAAGCGCAGCCGAATCGGGCGAATATACCGTAATGTATTTCATTTTGTCCGCTATGTATTTCAAAAATGCCTCATTTATATTATAGGATAGGAGTACCGCAGCATTGGTGTTTTCGTCTATGTGTTTATTTGAAAAAGCTTCGTTGAATGAATATACAAAGCGCGTCGAAGCCCCGTCATATACAACCACACCGCCGCTGTCTGATTCATGCTCAAACAGCCCGCAAGTCTCCCCCTCGGCGATGATTTTTATGCCGTTCTTTTCACATACCTTCAAAATACTTCTTTTTATGCCTTCTTTATCCCCCGAAGAAAAATCGATGCATATCGTTATACCGAGCGCGCGCATTCTTTCGTCGTACAGGCTGCCTGCTTTCCATGCGCGCACCAAATTTTCGGTATGCCTTGAAATAATAAAAAGGCTTTTATTATAAAAGCCTTTTATATTATCATTCTCATGTTTTTTTACATCTATCAGATACGCTGTATTTACTATTACGCTCATTTGCCCTCCCGTAGTTATATTCTTACTATTAAGTATGTATAAATACGAAGAGTTATGAACGCTACTCTTGGACTGTGAATACTATTTCAAAACCGCCGGAGCCGCCGAGATTGCCGATGAGATTCCGTATGGAATCCTGCGCACTTTCCTGCGCCTGTTCCAATAAACCTTTTGCAAAGGCATTTTGCTCGTTCACCGCTTTTTGATCCGCGGAAAAGCTGTTGTAATCTTCCACCTTTATGGGATTGAACAGATTGTTCGTTTCATCAAACACCTGGAAGCTGTCCTCGTATATTTCGTGAGAAAGTATCTGCGCCTTGGGCATTGATATATTGATAGTATTGTCGGTCACGTCTACCGTCACCTTGCTCATATCGATACCCGCCTTTATGCAACCGTCGTAGCTGACCATGAAGCTTTTGCCGGTAAGAGGAATAGTCCAATCACGAAATTGCAGGCTGTTCTCGAATTTGCCCACATTGGTATAATAGTACTCCATGGTAGCAAGCTCGCCTATCTCGCTTAGTTTCTCTTTAACATTTTCCGTTGTTATTTTCGGGTCCGCTATAGTGATAAGACCGTCATAATTGTAGCCCGCCAAAAACGAACCTGCCGCAACGATGAGCAAAACAACTACTGCAATTATTACTTTTACAAAACGTTTCATAATAGTATCCTCTGTTTAAATTAATCGGATAAAGCTTTTGCCACATTGACCGCGCACGCGACGCTGGCTCCCACCATGGGGTTGTTGCCCATGCCGATAAAGCCCATCATCTCAACGTGAGCGGGCACCGACGATGAGCCTGCAAACTGAGCGTCCGAATGCATTCTTCCCATAGTATCTGTCATTCCATACGATGCGGGGCCTGCCGCCATATTATCGGGATGAAGGGTTCTTCCCGTACCGCCGCCCGAAGCTACGGAAAAATATTTCTTGCCTATCTCTATACATTCCTTTTTATACGTACCGGCAACAGGGTGCTGAAAACGTGTGGGGTTGGTGGAATTGCCCGTGATAGATACGTCAACTCCCTCAAGGTGCATTATCGCCACGCCCTCTCTGACGTCGTCTGCGCCGAAACAGCGTACGGCGGCTCTTTCGGAATCGGAATATGCTGTTTCACTTACTATCTTTATTTCGCCTGTAAAATAATCGAACTTCGTCTGACAATAGGTAAATCCGTTTATTCTGGATATTATCATAGCAGCATCCTTGCCGAGACCGTTTAAAATAACTTTAAGCGGTTCTTTACGCACAGTATTGGCGCTCTTTGCTATGCCTATGGCGCCCTCCGCTGCCGCAAATGACTCGTGCCCCGCAAGGAATGCAAAACACTTGGTCTCATCGCGAAGAAGCATTGCGGCAAGATTTCCGTGTCCCAAGCCGACCTTGCGGTTCTCCGCTACGCTTCCCGGAATACAAAACGACTGAAGCCCTATTCCTATCGCTTCCGCAGCATCTGCCGCGTTTGCGCAGTTCTTTTGTATCGCAATTGCAGAACCCGCAATATATGCCCAACAGGCATTTTCAAACGCAATGGGCTGTATTGATTTTACCGTCTGATACGGGTCTACTCCCTTTTGCTTGCATATCTGTTGCGCCTGCTCTATTGAATCGATGCCGTGCTCTTTAAGTACCGCTTCTATTTTATCTATTCTTCTTTCATAACTCTCAAATAATGCCATGCCGCGCCTCCTTATTCCTGCCTCGGGTCGATATATCGCTTGGCTTCATCGAACCTTCCGTACTTGCCTTTTGCCTTTTCAAGCGCTTCGTTCGCGTCAACGCCTTTTTTTACGGACTCCATCATCTTACCGAGATGAATAAATTCATAACCTATGATAAGGTCGTTTTCATCAACGGCAAGCCGCGTCACATAGCCCTCTGCAATTTCAAGGTATCTTGCACCCTTTGCCAACGTACCGAAGGTAGTTCCCACCTGGCTTCTCATCCCTTTGCCCAAGTCCTCAAGGCCGGCTCCGATAAGAAGTCCGCCTTCGGAAAATGCGGTTTGGCTTCTGCCGTAAACTATCTGAAGGAAAAGTTCTCTCATTGCCACATTGATAGCGTCGCACACAAGGTCCGTGTTGAGCGCTTCGAGTATGGTTTTACCCGGAAGTATTTCGGCTGCCATTGATGCGGAATGAGTCATGCCGCTGCAACCGATAGTCTCTACCAAAGCCTCCTGTATAATACCTTCTTTTACATTTAACGTAAGCTTGCATGCTCCCTGCTGAGGCGCACATCTTCCCACTCCGTGAGTAAGTCCCGATATGTCGGTTATCTGTTTTACCTGCACCCACTTGCCCTCTTCGGGTATGGGCGCCGGACCATGATCCGCACCTTTTGCGATACAGCTCATTTCATTAACTTCATTTGTGTAATCCATTCGTTGTTCCTTTCACAAATATGTCCTTATATACACTTTGATGTCGCACGGTTATCTTTATTACCGTACGCCTGCGAGCATTTGCTGTTATGATATAACATACCCGTAAAAAAGTCAAATACGCTCGCGTCTAAGCGCAAAATATATACTCCGCCGATTTGACTTTTACATCACAATGATTTATTATAGCGTTATTCACTTGATAAGGACGGTT
The DNA here is from genome assembly GCA_964439075.1 of uncultured Lachnospiraceae bacterium. GTDB lineage: Bacteria > Bacillota > Clostridia > Eubacteriales > Anaerofustaceae > CAYTMY01. The sequence continues at coordinate 5,874 of CAYTMY010000047.1, forward strand.
AAAACATGAAAAAAAATAAATTTTTGATAATTATATTAACGGCACTGCTCTGCCTCTCTTTGACGGCATGCGGCTCATCGAAAAAAGAAGAGCTTCCGACAGCTCCCGAAGCATCTTTTGCGGCAGGAGACATTCAGGCAAAAACGTTTGAGAAGTTTTCCGTACAATATCCCGCCTCATGGACTGTCACAACGGACGCGGACCCCGCTTCCGCGGAGCCAAACAGCGTATTCTTCAGCGCGTCAGCACCCTCGGCAAGCGGCATGACCACAAATATCAACATAGCGTACAGCGGTGAGGCACAAAGCTTCAGCGCCCGTGACATAATGGCGGATCATGATCCTTCGAAAATCATAAACGACCTGCAAGCGCAATTGGGCGCAACCATAACGTTGGAATCACAGACGGCATATAATTACAAAGGCATTGAGGGCGTTGAATATGCATTCAGCTGCACTTACAATTCTATACCCGTAAAACTTATACAAATCATCTTCGTATCGGATAAGAAAGCATACGTTATGAGCGCTGCGATAATAAATTCGCAGGAGCAGCAAGACGCCGAAGCTGTTCTTCATTCGCTTTCGGCAAAGTAGTATTTTGCATAATTCAAATCAAAAGCGGGTCGTTAAACGACCCGCTTTTATTAATGACAAAAATTACTTTTTATTTGCATAAAAACTCCCGCACGTTCTTTTCCCACGATCCGTTATGAATGATTCTGCCGCAACAACCACCCATTATCGCCGATACGCCTTTATATTGCAAACAAACGGCAAATGTATTATAATTATAATTTACAATAGCTGAAAAGGAGGATGTATGCATTATGGAAGAATCGAACACAACGACCGACATTGACGATATCATACGGCTTGTAAAGACATACAACCCCACAGCTGATGATAAGTTCATAAGAGGCGCGTACGAATTTGCCGCGCTTGCGCACAATGGGCAAAACCGCTTGAGCGGAGAGCCCTATATTACGCATCCTCTTGCCATAGCCAAAATACTTGCCGAACTTAAAATGGATACAAACACCATAGTTGCGGGCATACTTCACGACGTTATCGAGGACACTCATTATACTTACGAAGATATCGAAGAACGCTTCGGCAAAGAGGTTGCGCAGCTCGTAGACGGCGTTACGAAAATCGCCAAATTCCAGTTTTACAGCAAGGAACAGGAACAGGTAGAGTCCTTCAGAAAAATGTTTGTCGCCATGGCAAACGATATACGCATCATCATTATAAAACTATGTGACAGACTTCACAATATGCGTACCCTTTCCTCTATGAGAGAGGATAAACAGGTACAAAAAGCAAACGAAACCCTCAATATATACGCGCCCATAGCCAACAGACTCGGCATATCAATGATAAAGTGGGAATTTGAGGATCTTGCATTCAGATATTTGGAACCCGACGAATATCATGACCTTGTAAACAACGTGGTTTTAAAACGCAAAGAACGCGAAGAATACATAGATAACGTCATCGGCATACTTAAAGCAAAAATGGACGAAGAAGGCATCGACTGCGATATCTCGGGGCGTCCCAAGCATTTTTACAGCATATATAAAAAAATGCAGAGCGGCAGAAATTTCAGTGAAATATACGACCTTATAGCCGTGCGAATCATCGTAAATACCGTCAATGACTGCTATGCGGCGCTCGGTTGGGTACATACGCTGTGGAAGCCTATCCCCGGAAGGATAAAGGACTACATTGCCATGCCGAAGCCGAATATGTACCAGTCGCTTCATACTACGGTGCTCGGTCCGGGAGGCTCACCTTTCGAGATACAAATACGTACAAATGAAATGCATCTTATAGCCGAATACGGTATCGCGGCACACTGGAAATACAAGGAGGGCAAAAAGGGTTCGGACGAACTTGCCGAAAAGCTTCACTGGCTTATGGAGCTAAAGGAGCTTGAAGAAGAAAGCGAAGGCTCGGATGACTTTGTCGAAACGGTCAAAACAGACCTGTACAACGATGAAATTTTCGTCTTCACGCCCAAGGGCAGAGTTATTGAACTTCCGCTCGGCTCCACCCCTATAGATTTCGCCTACAGAATACACACCGATATAGGCAACAAATGTTCGGGGGCACGGGTAAACGGGAAGATAGTGCCTCTTACCTACGGTCTTTCAACCGGAGAGATAGTGCAAATTATCACCTCGCCTATATCAAAAGGACCAAGCAGAGACTGGTTGGGCGTAGTAAAAAGTCCGCAGGCGAAGAGCAAAATAAGAGCTTATTTTCGCAAGACCGATAAAGACGAAAATATCATAAAGGGCAAAGAAAGCTTTAAGCGAGAGCTTAAACATTA
>CAYTMY010000048.1:0-8010 GCA_964439075.1 uncultured Lachnospiraceae bacterium
CCTACACCCTTAGCAGGGGCGCCTCTTCGGCCAACTTGAGTACTCCTCCGAATTAAATGATACCGTATAAAAAAATGGTGGGGGAAGATGGATTCGAACCATCGTAGGTGTAACCAACGGATTTACAGTCCGCCCCCTTTAGCCACTCGGGCATTCCCCCATGACAATCACTTTACTATATTACTAAAAACGGCTCTTTCAGTCAATAGATTTCATACGAAATCTCAAAATAAATAACGTCATTTCAGCGCGCTTTCAAACAATTGAAATTGAGTTACAGAGCCTAAAGAACGATACTTAATTGAATGCTCCGCAAAAACTCAACAAATTGAACGAATATATCAGCCTTGTTCGCTGCTTTATGCACAATCTTTCCGAAATAATCGTTTTACAGAACTCATGATTGTTGATAAAGCACCACGCTTTTGTTATAATCTAATCAGCTTATAGAATATGACTTTTAAATATTGGGAGAATCTAATGAAGAAATTATACGTCACAGACAATGATCTTTGCGCCGCCTGCAAATCGTGCGAGGTCGCATGTTCGGAAGCCTTTTATAAAAAGTACGACCCTGCTCTTTCATGCGTTCAGATCGGTACAAAAAAAGACGAGAAAACACCTAAAATAAACGTATGCATACAGTGCGGCAAATGCGCGAAAGCCTGCCCTGTGGAAGCTATCACCAAAAACGCAAAAGGCGTTTACATGATAGATAAAAAGAAATGCAACGGCTGCATGGAATGCATAGAAGTATGTCCGTTCGGAGTGCTTGTACAGCAAGAAGGCAGCGATATACCTTCAAAGTGCATTGCCTGCGGAATATGCGTAAAGGCTTGTCCGATGGAAATTCTTACAATAAAAGAATCTTAATTCTTTTATGAGCATTTAAAACAATTTCATCAAAAAAGAGCTGTGCATGCACAGCTCTTAAATGTTTTCATTTATCAAATCACACAGTTTATAACGGTACATATCAGAGCAATCACAAAAGCCACGGCAGTTTTTTTGACGCTCTTTTTCTTTATAAGCTCTATGATATTTATCACCGCAAGCAATACCGAAACAGCCACAGCCACATACGGGTGACCTCCGCAGGCGAGAACATAAAGTATCACACTCGGGATGTAGTGTTTGTTTTCGGTTATGAAAAATATCATAAAAGCTGTGGCAAAGAGCGCAAGAGCTATGGGAAAAGCAAACTGTATGGCTGCGCTGAAGTTTGTGATACAACTTCTGAACGGGAAGAAAACCGCAGTAATAACAGCGACGCTGATAAGCAGCGGCGTAAAATCTTTTGTTCCGACAAGCTTTTTAATAGTAGCGCGGCATGCCACGAATATACCGTTATAAAAGAAATACACGGCTATTGCACAAGCAGCATTCGGGAATCCCGCGCAAAGTGTTTTGAGCAGTTTCGAAAAATAGCTGCCGGTACGAACGTCAATTCCGCCTACGGAAGCTCCTGTCCGCGCGGCAAGTATTACGCTCAAAACTATCACAGAAAGAATAATGGCGGCACATACAATATTGAGCGCCGTCTTTAAAGTTTTGTTCATCTTCATATATATTATCACCCGTCTATCAATATAGTCATAAGCATTTCAAATGATTTTTTTGCCATAAATTTAAGAAAGAACGGCATTTTCACATCTTTGCGAAGCTTGTCATAACCCTCGGGATACGAGGCGTATTCATCAAATTTTCTCATATTTATTACTCCTTTACAATATGCAGCCGCTGACAAAATCGCAAACGGCCTTGTAATTCTCGGATCTTGCATCGTTTCTGTAGGAAAGCATTTTATCCTCGGAAAGAATAAAGCCGCCTTCCCTGCCAAGTTCATCGATAAGTAATTTCACCCGCGCCACACACTCTTCAGGCGAAGCCTCGGACAAAAGCTGTGCCGTAAGTCCTCCGCAAATTGCCGCATTCGGTATTCTTTTGCGAACTTCGAACGGATCGTCATTTTCGATATGGAGAGTAACGGCGCCTTTGGGAATATCGGAAAAAAAGTCGGCGTATTGAAGAACAGTTCCCTCTGTAAATATACGCGCATTCTTTTCCTTATGTGCATATACGGTGAGCAAAGGTTCAAGATGCTCCCAATAAAGCTCTTCAAACTGGGAACGGTTGAGTATATTTTGAGCAAGCATCAATATTGAAGCATCAAAGCAATATTTATAGTCGGGACCGTCCGATGCGGATTTTATCTTTTCAATAAGAGGTGTGATATGCCTACTGTCCCACACGTCGACAAAATTTTTTATTTTCGCCTTATCACGGCGCAGCGCTATGGACATTTCCTTTATACCGAGAAGTGAAGACAGCAGGTGCTCTATGCCAAAAGTGATAGCTCCGTTCATGGGATTGTTCGGCGCCATACCAGGCACTCCGTATTTACCCGTAAGGTTTCCCATGGATATAATAAATTTTATGTATTTGCAATACTCTGCGAGAGTTTTGTTCCATACGGATAAATCCTTATCGTACCAGTCCGGGTACTTGTTCGGAAGAGCTTTTTCCCAAATATACTTCTCGGGCGCGGCAACATATTCTTCCAAGTCCGAAAGCGGGCACCATGCATGGTCGCGTATGCCGAGAGTTTCTTTGTTGTAGTAATAATACCCCTGAGTACCGAAAGCCTCCGTCACGCCGAACTGATTGCGTATACCCGTGTCGAGCAGACTGTCAACGGGGTATGTATCAAGAAAATGGACTACGCATTCTTTCATTACGTCAAAATCGGTAAGAGCTTCATCAAGCGTATGTCCCGCGTCAAACACCTTCCATGTCACTACGCTTGCAAGATGCGGTATTCGTTCGGGTTTACGAAAAAAAGCTGCATCGCGAAATAAGTGCGTACGGTAATTCTTTAGTTCCTTAGGCTTCATATTCTCTCCGTATTCTCAAATATTTCTTCTTATATTTAATATTTTATGCATTTTATTGACTTATAGCAAGGCGTTGATCGGAGTTTTTGTGTTATTTTTACGGTTATTTTATCAATATTAAAAGATTTTGAAGAAATATCCTCAGTTGAAACTTCGATACAAATAAAACGCCTGTCTGGCGTATAAACGGCAGACAGGCGCAATAATCAATATGCAACAATTTATTTGAATTTGTCCAGTTCGATCTCTACGTTTTGCATTTTCTTTACCTTGGGTTCACATATTATTTTTCCGCGGGTAACCACCATGCTTATATTTCTTAAAGCTTCCAAACTATTGAGAGGATCGCCTTTTGTCACAACGAAATCCGCACATTTACCCGTTTCAATGCTGCCCGTCACATCTTCTAATCCCGCAAGCCGCGCGTTGAGCTTCGTAGCCGTGTATAGTGCGAATTTATTGGAAACTCCGCAAAATTTGTGAAAATAGTTTATCTCTCTCCACATATCGTACTGTGTAATGAAAGGACAACCCGTATCGGTACCCAATCCTACGGGAACGCCGTTCTCAAGACAAGCCTTTGCGCAATCTTTTATGCCCTCAAATACGACATTGCCGTTATACTGCTCCATTTCTGAAACATAACTTACCGAACGGTCAAACAGAGCGTACGGAAGCGCAGGCGAAAGCGTTGCTATAAGACAGGCTCCTCGTTTTTTAAACAATTCGATTATTGCTTCATCGGGCTTTGCACCGTGTTCGATACTGTCTACGCCGTTCTCAAGAGCCACCCTGACTCCTTCGGGGCTTTCCACATGCGCCGCCACCTTAAAACCGAGTTTGTGTGCTTCATCGCAGGCGGCTTTTACATATTCGGGCGGCATTTTCAGCTCTCCCGGTTCTCCTTTTACCTTGGCGTCGAGAACGCCGCCCGTTATCATAAGCTTGATCAGATCGGGCTTATCCATTGCTATTTTATCGACTAATTCCTTTGCCTCTTCTGCGCCGGTTGCCATATAAGCCAAAGAACCCGCCATGTGACCGCCGGGCACCGAAACTGCCATATTTGACGCCAAAATGCGCGGACCGACAACCTTGCCCGAATCGATCATATCGCGTATTGCACTGTCAAAGTTGAGCACTCCGCCGACCGTGCGTATCGTAGTCACGCCGCTCATAAGCTGAGTTCGCGCATAAGCCTCGCACATATTTTGCGCTATTTTTCTGAAAAGTGCATTGCTTGTGAGTATCTTAACAAGCTTTGTGTTATCCGCCTGTTTTTTCTTGGGTTTTCCGCTCGCGGGCAGATGAACGTGCATATTTATAAGACCCGGCATTATATACTTTCCGTCCAAATCTATCTTTTCATATCCCGATATATCCGCTCCGTCGGCTGCAATGTCGGTTATCGTGTCCCCATCTGTCAGAATAGTCATACCCGTCTGCGGCTTCATATCCTCCGAACCGTCGAGAATGATACCGTTTATATATGCGTATTTCATTTTAAGCTCTCCTCATAGTTTGTTTCTTACCTTCAACAGAGATATTATACGCCTTGAATTAAATGCGTTCAATCATTTTATGTTGCTCTGTCTTATATGCATTGTGCATCTGCGTTCAATAGCCTATATTTTCATTGATGATAACAACCTCGGTCTCTTTATTGCCCAACATATTTCGCTCAAGAATCGATATGCCGCGGCATATCCGCCCGGGGCTGTCACAGTCGAAGCATTTGAGTTCTTTGCTCACTGCGCACGGCGTATTGCAGTTCAGTCTCTTTGCATTAAGCGGCGCCGCAATGTTCCTTGCCCTGTGTATTGCACTTTTAAGGTCCTCGGTAAATTTATTGACGCCCACAATGATATAAACTTTCTCATGACCGAAAAAGGCTGCGGCAATCCTGTTGCCGTTGCCGTCTATATTGACTATCTCTCCCGTTTGAGACAGCGCATTTGCAGAGGTAATGTATACATCCGCAATCAACGCCTTTTCTCTCGTTTCGGGGGAAGCGTCCTTCCAATGCCAAAACACTTCGTTGTTTTCTTTAAGCATCTCGTAAAGCCCTAATCGCTCCACAGTGACAGAGCCGCCTATACCGACGCTTTTATCAGAAATATGTGTTGATATATACTCAGCCGCTTCCTTGCCGTTCTCAAAAAAAGTCACCTTAAAACCGTGTTTTTCCAAGTTGCCGATTGCCGTTTTCATATCCATACCTTTTATTTCTCCTGTTCTGAAATGATTCTATTATATCACATAAGAATGATCCATAGGACCGGCTCCTTGCCCTAAATCAAGCATCGCGCCGAGCGCCCCCGTGAGGTACTCCTTAGCGCATTTAACGCTTTCTCCGATAGTTTTACCGTCCGCAAGATTGCACGCTATGGCAGATGAAAGAGTACAGCCTGTTCCGTGAGTATTGGGATTATTTATGCGCTCCGAAACATACCAACTCGTTTGACCGTTTTCGTACAACAGGTCTGTGGCGTCATTTACAAGATGTCCGCCTTTTATAAGAATAGCGCCTTTATAATTTTCCGATATTTTTTCAGCGGCTTTTACCATATCGTCTTGCTCGGTTATCTTAAAACCGCACAAAACTTCACTCTCGGGAATATTCGGCGTTATCACGTCGGCACATGGCAGAAGTATGTTCGTAAGCGCCGCCATGGCGTCCTCCGAAATAAGCCTGCATCCGCTCGTAGATATCATTACGGGGTCGATGACGATATTGCGCGCGCCGTAGAGCTTCAGCTTCTCTGCTATCGTTTCGGCTATACGTCCGTTAGAGACCATTCCCACCTTTAGCGCATCGGGAATTATATCGGCAAATACGCAGTCAAGCTGCTGCCCCACAAAGCTCGGCTCAACATCCATTACTCCGTAAACACCTGTGGTATTCTGCGCGGTGAGTGCGGTTATCACGCTCATGGCGTACATTTTGTGCACGGTTATGGTTTTGATATCGGCCTGTATACCCGCTCCTCCGCTCGAGTCAGAACCCGCTATGGTAAGCACTTTTTTCATTCGAATAATCCCTCCGCTTTCCCGAAAGCACGTATATAAATATCGGATATAATCTCTATTTTACCTGTATTTTTTTCATATTTGTCATAAACTCCCGCCACGGGAAACCCTGCTTTTTTTGCGGTATTCACCGCAAAGTACGCATCTTCGAAAACAAAAGTTTCATTTTTCGGCGTGCCCATAAATTCAAGAGCGGCGATATATATATCGGGCTCGTCCTTTCCCTTCCCTATTTCGGTACAAGTAAATATTGCGCCGAAGTACTCGGATAATTCACAGCGGGAGAGAGCTGCTTTTATTAAATGTGAATCAGTAGCTGTGGCTATGCACATTTTAACGCCGTGCAGCTTCAGCTTCTGCAAAAATTCTCTCACACCTGCCTTGGGAAGCACGTCATATTTGTAAGCTTTTTCAACCATTGCGTTTATCTCTGCAGTTATTCGTTCGGGGCTGTCGGCAATACCGTATTCGTCGCGATAATAGCAGGCAGCCTGATAAATGCTCAGGGTTTTAAACTTCTCCTGCAAACCCGCATGAGGCGGTACTCCCCTGTTCAGCAAATAATCTGACGCCACGTTTTCCCATACATACATGGAATCCATGAGCGTGCCGTCAAAGTCGAATATAGCTCCGCTTATCTTCATTCTCCCACCACGTCCTCAGATAATTTTTTTAAAATCTCGCATTCTTTTCTTATGTCGCTGCTCGCAAATACCGCTGAAACAAGAGCAACTCCGTCAATACCGCTGCCTCGCAGCAACGATATGTTATTTTTGTTTATCCCTCCTATTGCAACAACGGGGATATCGACAGCATCGCATATAGCACGCAAGGTTTCGAAAGGTACACTGTCTGCGTCATCCTTTGTCGAAGTCGGAAACACCGCTCCCACACCGAGGTAATCGGCTCCGTTTTTTACGGCTGAACTCGCCTGTTCGACGGTCTGTACGGAAACACCGAGAAGCATCTTATCACCGATAATTTTACGAACGTCGTAAGCCGCCATATCGTGCTGACCGACATGCACTCCGTCGGCTCCGCATTTTTTTGCTATCTGTACATTGTCATTAATAATGAAAGGTACTTTATATGCCCTGCACATTTCACCCATAGCGTATGCTTCGTTGAGGAAGGCTTTGTAAGAAAGGTTTTTTTCTCGAAGCTGTATGCAGCTTGCGCCCCCCTTTAAGGCTTCCTCGACCTGCTCGTATAAACTTTTTTCTTTCGTCCATGCCCTGTCGGTAACCGCATACAAAAGCAACATATCTTTATTGCATTTCATATTTTGCTCCCTTGTCTAGCTCTTCGCCCGTAAGGTTAAATATTGCGTCGATAATATAATTTCTGTAGGTTGAATTACCATCGAGTTTGTCCATTCTGTCATGAGCCTTTTCCCCGCAAAGCCCCATTGTTACAACGGCTGCTGCGGTAGCTTTGAGCGCATTATTCGGATTGGCTGTAATAAAAGCCGCAACAAGTGCGGAAAGCTGACAACCGCTGCCCGTTATCCTGCTGAGGTCGGGATGTCCGTTTTTCACGACAAAGACCGTTTCAGCGTCCGCTATTATATCCACAGCTCCCGTTATGGCAATAATATCCCCCGTTTTTTCCGCAAAGGTCTTGGCAAAGCTTATCACATTATCCAAATTATCCTCGGTTATTGCATCTGCAACATCCGCGTCAACGCCGTGAGTATTTCCTTCTCCCAAAGCCAGCGCTTTTATTTCGGAGATATTACCTCGGATGACTGTGATATCAAGTTCGTCTATGAGCTTGTTCGCGGTATCTGTTCTGAGGGAAGACGCCCCCGCTCCCACAGGGTCGAGCACTATTGGGTGGGCAAGCTCGGAAGCCTTCTTTCCTGCGGCAAACATAGAAGGTATGGTATCTTTGTTAAGTGTGCCTATGTTTATATTCAAGCCGCCGCATATCGAAGTAATATCGGAGACTTCACCGATATCGTCCGCCATAATGGGAGAAGCCCCGCACGCAAGCAATACGTTTGCGCAGTCGTTCACCGTAACATAATTCGTTATATTATGAATAAGAGGCTTTTTCTCTCTTACATTATCAAGCATTTCTTTAA
>CAYTMY010000049.1:0-2408 GCA_964439075.1 uncultured Lachnospiraceae bacterium
GCCTGCGGAACAACGCTTTCGGGCGCGGAAGGCTTCTTTGAGAAGGAACGAAGGGAGGAAGCCATTTTTTCACGCGCATTGCTCTCGAAAAAGAGCTGTAGTATTTTAAGCATTTCAACGGAGTCGGCAAAGCTTCTTTCGGGCGCGCTCTCTGCGAGAAAGAGCCTGCCCGCAAATTCGTCTTTATCGCGGGAATCTATACATATTGTTATGTTATCGGTATTAAACGACGAGGTATTGTCTTTCATAATGTTTTATTCCTGAGTTTTTTATGATTATACACAATCTCGGAGTTTTTTTCAATCAATATCGGCGCAAGCGGAAAAAGCCTTCTTTTGCGCAGGGTCGGCTTTGTTGTACGTCCGATCTCCCGTATGAGCATAAGCGCGCTTTCCGCTTTTGCCTTTTTCGACGAGCTTCCGTCTTCGCTATTGCCGTATTCATAAGCTATGCAATGTAAGCCCGAAAATGCCCAAATACACTTTCGGGGCTCTCATATCAATTCTGAGCGTTTTTTTGTTGCAGGGTATTTCGGATATGCTATAGCAAAAAATCGTTTTTTATGATATAATAAACGCGTAAAATCAAATTGCAGCCGATTTTGTCCGCAATTGAGGGTGTGGAAGTAAGAAATGAAAATTACAAATGCGAATATCGTGAATTTCCGCAATATCCTCAAAGCAGACATATCGCTTTCGGGCGGTCTGAGCATATTTTGCGGAGAAAACGGGCAGGGCAAAACAAACACCGTCGAGGCAATTTTGCTTGCTCTTACGGGGCGCTCCCACCGAGAGAACGTCGTAAAAAATTTCATAAACGAGAACGCACAAGCCGCACGAGTAAAGGCGCGTGCTCTCACGGACGACGGCACCTCTCACGAGGTCGGCCTTATGCTTTCGGAGGGCAAAACTCATCTCATCGACAATTCCTCCGTAAAAAAGCGCGCGGAGCTGCTTGAGTATTTCCCCGTTATATTTTTCGGACCCGACGACCTTCGCATCGTCAAGGATTCTCCCGCCGAAAGACGGAAGTTTTTGAACGACGCCATAAGCGTCGCCGCTCCCGTGTATGACAGCATACTCTCCGAATATACCAAAGTCCTTCGCCAGCGAAACAGTCTGCTGAAATCATATTCCCCTTCGGATATATACATGCTCGAAGTTTACGACGAAGCTCTCGTAAAATACGCTTCCTCAATTATAGCCTCGCGCATTAAATATCTTCGTGAATTCTCGGACATATTCACGGCATTGTACGCGGATATATCGGAGGGCAGAGAAGAGGTTTCTCTGGGCTATGTGAGCGACGTGCTTACAGAGGACGTAAAGAGCTCGGAGGACATAAAGACGGCTTACGCTAAAATGCTAGCGGACGCCAGAGGCGCGGATATAGCCGCGGCAAGCACGACAAAGGGCGTTCATCACGACGACGTTTCCGTATATATGAACGGGCGCAGCGCGCGCAAGTTCTCCTCACAGGGGCAGCAGCGCACCACGGCGCTTTGCATGAAGCTGGCAAGCGCGCAAATGCTGTATCAAAAGCGCTCGAAGCGCGCCCTTATTCTGCTCGACGACGTAATGAGCGAGCTTGACGACAGAAGAAAGGAAAGCATACTTTCTACTCTCGGCGAATACCAAATAGCCGTTACCTGCGTAAAGCCGGATTTCGACTACAACAAGCATACTACAGCTCTCTTTAATGTAGAAAAGGGCTGTATATCACAATAAATCAACCGCTGCCCAAGCAGGGCGGCGAATTTTCGGGAAAGGTGAAAAGAATGACAACCAATCATTACGACGCAAGCGGCATAAAAGTTCTCGAAGGACTTGAAGCCGTACGAAAAAGACCGGGCATGTATATCGGCTCGACGGGAAAGGGAGGGCTGCATCATCTCGTTTACGAAATAGTCGACAACTCCGTGGACGAGGCTATGGCGGGCTACTGCACGCACATAGAGGTAGTTATCAACGCGGACGGCTCGGTCACGGTCACGGACGACGGGCGGGGCATACCCACGGGCATACACCCCAAATATAAAAAATCGGCTGTGGAAATAGCCCTCACCATGCTTCATGCGGGCGGCAAGTTCGACAACGACAACTACAAAGTTTCGGGCGGTCTGCACGGCGTCGGCGTTTCCGTCGTAAACGCGCTGAGCGAATGGCTTGAGGTAACCGTATGCCAGGAGGGTCAGATATTCAAGCAGACCTACCACCGCGGCAAGCCCGACTCACCCTTGGCTGCCTGCGGAAAATCGAAACAGACGGGTACCACCGTCACCTTCAAGCCCGACTATGAAATATTCTCCGAGCTCGAATTCAGCTATCAGACGCTGCGCCACAGAATACAGGAGCTCGCCTTCCTCAACAAGGGGCTGCACATACACCTTGCGGACGAGAGGGACGAAC
>CAYTMY010000049.1:2418-7901 GCA_964439075.1 uncultured Lachnospiraceae bacterium
ACGAGGTGCACATTACGGAGGATATTCCCGAGGACGACACGGGTACCGTGATTACGTTCTTGCCGGATCATACCATCTTTGACGAGGTGAAGTTTGATTTTGACACCATGACCGTGCGGCTTCGCGAACTGGCGTTTTTAAACGCGGGGATTCGCATCACCGTCACCGATGAGCGGGAGACGCCGGAGCGCAAAAAGACCTTCTGCTATGAGGGCGGCATCATCGAATACATACATTACCTCAACAAGGGCAAGGAGCCTATCGGAGAGAACGTGATATACTTCGAAAAGTTTACCGACGCCTGCGACATAGAGGTGGCTATACAATACACCGACGGCTACACCGAAAGCCTCTTCGCCTTTGCGAACAACATAAACACCACCGAAGGCGGTATGCACGTAAACGGCTTCAAAACGGCGCTTACCCGCTGCGTGAATTCCTACGCGCGAAAATACGGCTTTTTAAAGGACAACGAGGACAATTTGAGCGGAGAGGACATCCGCGAGGGGCTTACCGCCATTATAAGCGTAAAGCTCAAAAACCCCGAATTTGAAGGACAGACAAAGACAAAACTGGGCAACCCCGAAGTACGGGGAGCGTGCGACACCACGGTGGGAGACAACCTCACCGCATATTTGGAGGAGCACCCCGCCGACGCCAAGGCGATAGTGGACAAGGCAGTTTTGGCGACGCGCGCCAGAGCCGCCGCAAAAAAAGCCAAGGATCTCATCCGCCGCAAATCGGCTCTCGAGAGCGCCGCTCTTCCCGGAAAGCTTGCGGACTGCTCCGACAAAAACCCCGCCAACTGCGAGATATATATAGTCGAGGGAGACAGCGCGGGAGGCAGCGCAAAGCAGGGGCGCGACCCGAAGATACAGGCTATACTGCCCTTGCGCGGAAAGATACTCAACGTCGAAAAAGCAAGGCTCGACCGCATACTCAATACCGATACCATACGCTCCATGATAACGGCTTTCGGTACGGGTATATCGGACGAATTCGACATTGAAAAAGCCCGTTATCACAAAATAGTGATAATGACGGACGCCGATGTGGACGGCGCACACATACGAACGCTGCTGCTCACTTTCTTCTACCGTTATATGCCGGGTCTTATCGACCACGGATACGTATACATTGCCCAGCCCCCTCTTTATAAGGTACAAAAGGGCAAGGAACACCACTACTGCTACACCGAAGAGGAGCTTGCCGCCATATACGAAAACATAGGGCGCGACAAAACCGACCTCCAGCGCTATAAAGGCTTGGGCGAAATGAACGCCGAACAGCTCTGGGACACAACGATGAACCCTGCAAACCGCACGCTGCTTCAGGTGAGCGTCGAGGACGCCATAAGGGCGGACTTTACCTGCTCCATACTCATGGGCGACCAGGTACAGCCCAGAAAGGACTTCATAACCGAGAACGCGACCAAAGTGGTAAATCTCGATATATAGGTGAAAAATGGATAACAAAACAACTAAAAGCGGCGACGATAACAATATTGAAGTAAGAGGCGTAAAGGCTGTAGAATTTGTCGACGAAATGCAAAAGAGCTATATCGACTACGCGATGAGCGTCATAGTGGGCAGAGCGCTGCCCGATGTGCGCGACGGCTTAAAGCCCGTTCACAGAAGAATACTTTTCGCCATGGAGGACCTCGGCGTAAGGGCAAACTCCCCCCACAGAAAGAGCGCCCGTATAGTCGGCGACGTCATGGGTAAATACCACCCGCACGGCGACGCTTCCATATACGACGCAATGGCTCGCCTTGCACAGGATTTCTCTACGCGCTATATGCTCGTCGACGGTCAGGGAAACTTCGGCTCTGTAGACGGAGACAGCCCCGCCGCCATGCGATACACCGAAGCCCGAATGACAAAACTCACCGCAGAGCTTCTGCGCGACATAAACAAGGACACCGTCGATTTTGTACCCAACTTCGACGAAAGCTTAAAGGAACCGAGCGTTCTGCCCGGACGCTTCCCGAACCTTCTCGTAAACGGTTCGTCGGGTATAGCGGTGGGTATGGCGACGAATATTCCCCCGCACAATTTGGGAGAAGTGATTGACGCCACTATAGCGCTTATGGAAAACGAAGAGCTCACGGCAAAGGACCTCACCAAGTATATAAAGGGACCCGACTTCCCCACGGGCGGCACCATAATGGGCAAAAGCGGACTGATGAGCGCATACACCACGGGACGCGGACGCATAAAGGTGCGCGCCAAGGCGGAAATAGAGCAGGTGAGCAATACCCGCCAGAGAATAGTGGTCACCGAGCTGCCCTACATGGTCAACAAGGCAAAGCTCGTCGAAAAGATAGCGGAGCTGGTGAAAGACAAGCGAATAAACGGCATTTCCGACCTGCACGACTTTTCCGACCGCAACGGCATGAAGATAGTAATCGACTTAAAGCGCGACGTGAACGGTACGATAATACTCAACCAGCTTTATAAGTTCACACAGATGCAGGATACTTTCGGCGTGATAATGCTCGTGCTCGACCACAACAAGCCCAAGGTATTGAACCTCAAAGAAGTTCTCGACTGCTACATAGCCCACCAAAAGGAAGTAATAACACGCCGCACCAAGTTTGACCTCGACAAGGCCTTGGCGCGAGCCCATATCCTCGAAGGCTACCTCATAGCTCTCGACAATATCGACGAAATAATAAAGATAATACGTTCTTCGTACGACGACGCGGAAGAGCGCCTGATGAAGCGCTTCGAACTGTCTGAACTGCAGGCAAAAGCCATAGTCGATATGCAGCTCAGAAGATTGCAGGGACTTGAGCGCGAAAAGATAGAGAAGGAATACAATGAGCTCACCGAACTCATCAAATACCTGCGCAATGTCCTCGAAAGCGACCAAATGGTAATAGACATAATCAAAACGGAGCTTGGCGAAATAAGAGACAAATACGCCGATAAGCGCCGCACGAATTTCGAAAACGACACAGAGGACATAGATATAGAAGACCTCATTGACGAAGAGGACGTCGTTATAACGATAACGCATGTAGGCTACGTAAAAAGACTGCCTTCCAGCACCTACCGTGCGCAAAAGCGCGGCGGACGCGGCGTGGCGGCTCACGCAACGCGCGAGAACGATTTTGTGGAGCACATGTTTATGACGACGACGCACCACTACATCATGTTCTTTACAAACAAGGGCAAGGTGTACCGCATGAAGGCGTACGAAATACCCGAAGCCGGAAGAACCGCAAAGGGCACGGCGATAGTAAATATACTTCCACTTGAACAGGGTGAAAAGATAACCGCCGTGATACCCGTAAAGGAATTTCTCGATACGGAATATCTCGTAATGGCGACCCGAAACGGCATTGTAAAAAAGACAGCTCTCACCGAATACGATTCGTCCAGAAAGAGTGGCATAATAGGCATAAATCTCGCCGATGACGACGAACTGATAGCCGTAAAGATGACCGACGGTACAAAAAACATAATACTGGGTACTCAAATGGGCTACGCCATAACCTTCTCCGAAGAGGACACACGACCCATAGGGCGCGTTTCCATGGGAGTGCGCGGCATAAAGCTTGCCGACGAAGATAAGGTAGTGGGCATGGATATTGCCGAAGAAAACCACCACATACTCACCGTGACGGACAAGGGCTACGGTAAGCTTACGAAAACCTCCCTTTACCCCATACAGAAGCGTTCGGGCAAGGGCGTGCAAAACTACAAGCTCTCCAAGAAAACGGGCTTTGTATGCGGGCTGTGCTGCATCGACAAGGATGAAAACGACGTCATGATGATATCGAACGACGGCGTAGTTATAAGAATGGATGCGGGAGGAATTTCCAGCATGGGCAGAAGCACGGGCGGAGTGAAGGTGATGCGCCTGGATGGCGACGACATCGACATTGCGGCTATAGCCAAAGTAAACAAGGAAGAAGATCTTCCCGAAGAAGAATAAAACCTTTCAATACCGAATACCCGTGACAAAAGGCGGGGGAACGCCCGTATAGGAGCTTTCCTCCGTTTTTTCACAAAATAAGCAGAGACGCAAAGAAATGAAAAATTTATATGAATCAGGCGAAGACTATCTGGAAACCATACTGATACTCTCCGAAAAGAACGAAGCCGTGCGCAGCGTGGATATAGCCGCATATTTGGGCTACACCAAACCGAGCGTGAGCAGAGCCGTGGGCATACTCAAAGACGAAGGGTATATTGAGGTTGCTCAAAACGGACATATCACCCTGACGGAAAAGGGCAGAAAAAAAGCGGGCGGCGTGTACGAGAGGCACGGCGTGATAAAGCGTTTTCTCTGCGAACATTTGGGTGTCGGCGGCGATACTGCGGAGCGCGACGCATGCCGCATAGAGCATATACTCAGCGAAGAGACTTTTTCAAAGATAAAAAACGCAGTAACGGGAAAGAAGTGATATGTACCGATTCGATATAAGCGTAAGGCAGCTTGCCCAAACCACCATGCTTTCGGGCTCCATCGACAACCGATATACGGGACGCAACAGGGCGCAGGAGGGTATAAAGCTGCACAAATATATACAGAACACCTACGGCTTGGGCGATATGGCGGAATACACCGTAAGTTATGAAACAGAGCTGCCCGGAAAGGCGTTTCTTTCAATACAAGGGCGCATCGACGGAGTTTTGTGTGCCGAGAGCGACCCCGTGATACACGAGATAAAATCGACGCAAACCGAAACGCGCGACATAAAAGAACCTTTGGGCGTACACCTTGCCCAGTGTAAACTGTATGCCTTTATATACGCCGATACTTTTTCGCTGGAGCATATAAAGCTGAAAGTGAGCTATATAAGCATAAACGACAATAATGTAAAGGACTTTGACTTTGAGCTGACGCATAAGGAGCTTAAGGAGTTCTTTTATTTGCTATGCGAAAAATATGCGGACTACGCCATATTCAGGGCAAGCCTTACAGAGGCGCGCAACGCCTCGCTTAAAGAGCTTCGTTTTCCGTTTGACTTTCGTCCGTACCAAAAGGATACTGTAAACGCCATATACTCCGCTATGAAAAAGGGACTAAACGTATTTGCGGCGGCTCCCACGGGCAGCGGCAAAACCTTAAACGCGCTTTATCCCGCAATAAAATTTCAGCCGAAAACTGACGACGGCAAGATATTTTACCTAACGGCAAAAAGCACTCAAAAGGAAGTGGCGGCAAACGCGGTAAACATACTTTCGGAGGCGGGCTACAGCTGTAAGTGCGCGGTGCTGTCAGCAAAGGAAAAGTCGTGCATGCTGGAAAAACCCAGCTGCAACCCCGAGGACTGCGAATATGCGCGCGGCTACTACGACAGACTTGCGGAGAATCTCGAAAGAACGGTAAAGGAAAACACCGTGATGAGCCTCGAAAGCATAATGCCGCTGTGCAAACAAGAAAAGCTGTGCCCGTTCGAGTTTCTTTTGGATTTGTCCATGTACGCGGACATAATAATATGCGACTACAACTACGTATTCAACCCGCAG
>CAYTMY010000050.1:0-7833 GCA_964439075.1 uncultured Lachnospiraceae bacterium
TTATGCTATTAATGATATTATAAGCAGAACTGTTATTTCGAATAAACAATATTTTAATGCCTTAAAGGGCGCTGCTTATAAATAGTACAAAACATCTCTTTGCAGATGCAAAATTGAAAATAAAGCATTATACATTAAAATAAGGCAAATATTCTCGATGGTTGAGAATAAAGGTCATGATTAACCTATGAAAGATAATAGCAACAAGCATAATCATATAAACATGAACTTGATAAAACACGGCTGGCTTGATAAAGTACTGATGTTTATTATAGATATCGTATTTGTCGGGATTTCTTTATGTTTATCGTTTCTTCTGCGTTTTGAAGGAGGGATTCCTCATGAAGAAATGCTTTTATTCAGCACTTATTGTCTTTTGATATTCCCTTTATATATCATTTTTGTTCTTGTTATGAAACTGTATAATATTATGTGGAGACATGCGGGAACAAAAGATTTTATACGCATAATAATAGCGGTTGCTATACCGGATATTATTACCGTTGCCGTAAACCTTATTTTTGTAATGCATTTATCCACCGCCGTGCTGATGTTGACGGGTGTGCTGTCTGCATTTTTAATAGGCGGATTCAGGGGAGTTATAAAAGCTCTTTTTACAATGAAAAACAGTAACGCAGGAGACAAAGAAGCTGCCGATTATCCGGTCATGATTGTCGGTGCGGGCGAAGCGGGCAGATACTGCGCAAGCCTGTTCAATTCATCAAGCGGCGTTAAAGGCAAACCTATTTTGTTTGTCGACGACAATCCCAAAAAGATAGGGATGAAGCTTGCCGACATACCCATTAAAGGAGATATTAACGACGTTCCTCAGCTTGCAAAAAAATATAAGATCAAAGGAATAGTTATCGCCATCCCATCTATTTCACAGGGAAGGTTGAGTGAAATACTCAATATATGCAGCAGTACGGATTGTCAAGTGCGCATAATGTATTTTCCGCAGTGCTTCAACGAAGAAGAATGGAAAAACAACGCTATACTAAGAGACGCCGACATTTCCGATTTTCTTCCGCGTAAAGAGGTGACGCTCGACGTCGGTCCGATACAGCGTTATGTCAGAGATAAGGTCATCTTTGTAACCGGTGGAGGAGGTTCTATCGGCTCGGAATTATGTCGGCAAATCATAAGGTTTTCTCCGAAACAGCTTATAATATTAGATATATTCGAAAATTATTTATACGAACTTCAGCGTGAACTACAGGATATGTACGGCAAGGATGTTCCCATAAAGGTACTTATCGGCTCTATACGTGACAAAAAGCGCATGGAGGATATAATAAAACTATATCGTCCGGATGTCGTTTTTCATGCAGCCGCTCATAAACATGTACCTCTTATGGAGGACAGTCCTTTGGAAGCAATCAAAAACAATGTTCTCGGCACTCGTAATGTAATGGAAGCGGCAAGCGATAACGGTGTCGGTAAATTCATACAGATATCAACAGATAAAGCTGTTAATCCCACAAACGTAATGGGAGCAACAAAAAGAGTAACCGAGCTTTTGGTGCAGATTTTTGCGAAAAAAAGCTCTATGGACTGTATGGCTGTCCGTTTCGGAAACGTGCTGGGCTCTCATGGAAGCGTACTGCCGCTGATGGAAAATCAGATAAAAAACGGCGGTCCCGTCACCGTGACTCACCCCGATATTATAAGGTATTTCATGACTATTCCCGAAGCAACTCAGCTTGTTTTACAGGCGGGTTCCATGGGTAGGTCTGGCACTATATATGTTCTTGATATGGGAGAACCTGTTAAAATATTGGATCTGGCTGTAAAATTGATACGTTTCCATGGACTGGAGCCTAACAGGGATATTGAAGTTAAAATCATCGGGCTTCGTCCCGGTGAAAAATTATATGAGGAATTGATGATGGCAGAGGAAGAGGCAACCATACTCGAAACGGGTCATAGCCGAATCATGCAGATATCTCAAAATAGTATAAATATCAAAGAAACGGAAAAGAAAATAGAAGATATGATCAAGCTTGCCGAAAATGACGATATTCGCGCAATAGGTGAGCTCAAACAGCTTGTTCCGAATTTTACGGACGAAAAGCTTGAACAGAGTATAAAATCGGGACTTGCCGTCGGCGAAGCCGGAAAATAGGAAGAGAAGATACAGGAGAGATATTTATGAAGATATCGTTTTCACCACCTGATATAAGCGAGTATGAAGTGGAGCAAGCTGCACAGGCTTTGCGCTCCGGTTGGATAACTACAGGACCGAAAACAAAACTATTTGAAAAAAAACTTTCCGAATATTGCGGAACAACGCATACCGTATGTCTGAATTCCGCGACAGCGGCACTTGAAACAACGCTTCGAGTTTTAGGTATTGGCTATGGGGATGAGGTTATAACCTGCGCTTATACATATACGGCTTCAGCGTCGGTTATTTATCATGTAGGTGCAAAAATCGTACTGGTCGATACGGCACCTGATTCGTACGAAATGGATTATGAAAAACTTGCTTCGGCCATTACCGATAAGACAAAAGCAATCATACCTATCGACATAGGCGGCGTGATGTGCGATTACGATAAGATTTTTGATGTTTTGGCAAAAAAATCATCGTTGTTTACTCCTTCCAACGATATACAGCGCAATTTTGCAAGACCTATCATAATTGCAGATGCGGCCCATTCCTTGGGCTCAACGTATCATGGCGTAAGCTCAGGTCGCGTGGCGGATTTTACCTGTTTTTCGTTCCATGCGGTAAAGAATCTTACCACTGCCGAGGGCGGAGCCGTAACGTGGCTTGAGCGCGAAGGAATTGATTCGGACGCTCTGTATAATGATTATATGCTGTATTCTCTTCACGGACAAAACAAAGACGCTCTTGCGAAAGTAAGGCTCGGTGCGTGGGAGTACGATATAGTGAATCTTGGTTATAAATGCAATATGACTGATATAATGGCAGGGATAGGGCTTGCTCAACTGGAGCGTTACAAGGGACTTCTGGCAAGAAGAAGAGAAATAGTCCGCATATATGATAAAGAGCTTTTACATATCGGAATTACAGCGCTCCGGCATGATGACCCCAAACGTCCAGGGAACAGACATTTGTATTTGGCTCGCATACCCGGTATTGGCAAGGAAACCCGCAACGAAATCATTATAAAAATGGCTGAGCGGGAAATTGCCACGAACGTGCATTATAAACCATTACCCATGCACACTGCGTATAAGAATTTGGGTTTTGATATAAACGACTATCCGAATGCTTACGCGCAGTTCATAAATGAAATAACCTTACCTCTGCATACCTTGCTGACCGACGAGGATGTAATGTATATTGCGGAGTCGTTTAAAGAAGTTTTGAAAGAAATGGATATAATGCCGAATGCATAACTGTTATCACAATGCATTATGGAGGATTTTGCATGATGCTATGTAAATGGGAGGAGCTGCCCGATAATATGCGTACAGACGCTGTCTTGCCATATTATAATACGCTTGATAAAAAGAGAATAAGTCTATGTATCAAACGTGCATTTGACCTGTTTGCAGGATTGATACTTCTTATTTTATTATTCCCATTGTTTTTGATAATAGCGTTCTTCATAGCGGCAGATTCAAACGGTGGAGTTTTTTTCAAGCAGGTGCGTATAACGCGTTACGGCAGGGAATTCAACATGTATAAATTTCGCACTATGGTTCCAAATGCCGATAAAAGCGGTCTTCTTACAACAAAAAACGATTCCCGCATAACGATAGTAGGTCATTTTCTTCGCAAAACCAGACTTGACGAGCTGCCTCAGCTTCTCAATATTATCAAAGGTGATATGACATTTGTAGGGACAAGACCCGAGGTCGGTAAGTATGTCAAGCAGTATACCAACGAAATGGCGGCGACTTTGCTAATGCCTGCGGGAGTAACCTCCGAAGCTGCCGTAATGTATAAAGATGAAGATGCGCTTCTTGAAAACGCCCAAAATGCAGATGAAATATACATGACAAAAGTGTTGCCCGCTAAAATGGTGTATAACTTGGAAAGCCTCAGACATTTTAATTTGTTAAGCGAGTTAAAGACTGTTCTGAAAACGGTTTTTGTCGTCTTTAGAAGATAATGCGGTAAACAGCATTGGGTAATCATATTATGATGAAAATAAAAGATGCAGATTATAAAGCGGATGTGGATTCGGAGCTGAAGGATGCATTTGTTACGGGAAATTTATCCTTCGACAAAATAACGAGTCTTGTGGAGAATCGGTCGGTAAAAGTGCTTATATACAACTCTATCGATTCTACCAATGATGAGACCAAGCGAATAATCAAGGGTCAAGCGCCTTCTGAGTCTTTCTTGGTTGTATCCGAGGAGCAAACCAAGGGCAGGGGCAGGAACAATAAAAGTTTCTTTTCGCCGAGCGGCGTGGGTTTGTATATGACATTTGCCATAAAATGCAAGCTGTCAAATGCTATAGGCATCACGTCTTATGCCGCAGTTTGCGTCGTCGATGCAATTAGCGAATTGACGGGTAAAAAATGCGGTATAAAATGGGTAAACGATATCTTTCTGGACGGTAAAAAAATAGCAGGAATACTTGCCGAAGCTGTTTTTTCGTCGGAAAAAGAGGTGCCGAATTACGTCATCGTAGGTATCGGCGTTAATATCAATCAAACGAGTGTTCCCGATGAGTTAAGAGATATAATAGGGTATCTTAACTTAGATAAAGACATTAAGAATGAATTGGCGGCGCTTATAGTCAATAAGCTGTCGCATTACGATATTGCCGATAAAAGCTATATACCAAAATACAGAGAATATTCCGTAGTGTTGGGTAGAGCGGTAAGGTATAAAAAAGATAATTGCATTTATAATGCAAGAGCAGTAGATATAAATGACGACGGAGCATTGATAGTTCTCAGGGAGGATGGCAAAGAGGATATCCTCAATAGCGGGGAGATATCACTGCGTATTGATTAACTGACCTAAAAGGATATTGATTTGACATTAGGTTTTTTTTAAATTATATAATAAGCTGTATGCGGTATAAGAATTTATGGAGGTTGGGTAGATATGTATATGCACGATATAGTCAAAAGGCAAAACGAATTTTTTTTAAGCGGTGCGACGCGCAGTCTTGAGTTTAGGCTGAATGCTCTGAAAAAACTGCAAAGCAGTATAAAAGAAAATGAGAACAGGCTTGCCCAGGCTCTGAAAAATGATTTCAATAAGTCTGCCTTTGAAGTATATATGACAGAAACGGGAATGGTACTTGATGAAATTCGCTTCCATATAAAGAAACTTCCCGTATGGATAAAAGACAAAAAAAAGCCCACGCCTCTTGCTCAGTTTCATGCCAAAAGTTTTGTATCTGCGGAGCCTTACGGCGTGGTTTTGATAATGGCGCCTTGGAATTATCCGATTCAGTTGTGTCTTGATCCTCTTATAGGCGCGATATCGGGCGGGAATTGCGTTGTTTTAAAGCCCTCTGCTTATGCTCCCAATACAAGCAGTTTGCTTGCCGAAATGCTCTCCGAAATATTCCCACCCGAATATATATCGGTGGTAGAGGGAGGACGCGAGGAAAATAAAGCCCTTTTGGACGAAAAATTCGATTATATATTTTTCACGGGCAGTGTTACGGTCGGTAAGACGGTAATGGCTGCAGCCTCAAATAACCTAACACCCATAACGCTGGAATTAGGCGGCAAAAGCCCTGTAATAGTGGATAAAACCGCCGACATTAAACTTGCAGCAAAGAGGATAGCTTTCGGTAAGGTGCTCAACGCAGGGCAGACGTGTGTGGAACCGGACTATCTGTTTATTCATGAGGATGTGAAGGAAAAATTCATTTATGAATTTAAAAGCGCTTTGAATGATTTTTTCCCAAACGGAGATATGAGCGATATGCCCGTTATAGTCAATGAGAAGCATTTTAAGAGAGTCACCGGTCTTATTGAAGGGGAGAAAGCAGCAATAGGGGGAGGTCATGATGCAAGCAGGCGTTTTGTGGAACCTACGCTGCTTGTTGATGTGACGTATGATTCTCCCGTAATGCAGGAGGAGATATTCGGACCGATATTGCCTGTATTGACTTTTACCGATATAAACACGGTTATAGATTATATACGAAATAACCCCAAGCCGCTTGCATTTTATCTTTTTACCAATGATAAGGCAATTGAAAGAAAAATGCTCGATTCCTGTTCCTTCGGAGGAGGCTGTATAAACGACACCATAATACATTTAGCTACTACGCACATGGGTTTTGGCGGAGTGGGCTATTCGGGTATGGGACAGTATCACGGCAAATTGAGCTTTGATACGTTCTCGCATTACCGTAGCATCGTTAAAAAATCAAATTGGATAGATCTTCCGATGAGGTATCATCCGTATACCGAGAAACACTTTAAGTTAGTAAAAAAAATTATGAAGTAATACTATTTCACGAAAAAAAGCATAAAGGTATTTGCAAATATAAAAGCTGCCTAAGGGCAGTTTTTATATTTGCTTTAAACTGCGCCGATACAGCAATTGGAAAATTGTAATTGAATATATAATCTCAATTTTTGTCTGAATAATATATAAAAATTTTTTATGGAAATATATAGAAAAATAACGCAATTTATTATGAAAATACAAACTTAATAAAATTTTTTTGTTTTATTTACTTGTAAAAATCAATTTTACAATAGTTATATATCATTATTAGTAACACGTTTTGAATTTCGGACATGTCAAAAATTGGCTTAAAAAAACCATTTTTTAGAACGTGTACGATGAAAATTGAGTTGACTTATATTTTATACAATGATAATATTAATTTATATGATATAAAAAATAAATTTAATCAGGAGAAGAAGATGTTAGGAAAAATCGGACTTGAAGAACATTTTGCAGTACCGGAGACGCTTGGTGATTCAATGATCTATTTCAAAAACAACAACGATATCAGAACCACCAGATTGTTGGATCTGCTCGACTTGAGAGTTGAGGAAATGGATAAAAACGGAATGGATATGATGATCCTTTCTCTCAACAGCCCCGCTATTCAGGGTATTTATCAGAAGGATAAAGCCATTTCAACGGCAAAGCTGGCAAACGACAAACTTGCAGAAGCGCTTGCAAAACGAAATGAAAGATTCAGAGGTTTTGCAGCTCTTCCTTTGCAGGACCCCGACGCTGCAATAAAAGAAATGCATCGCGCAGTTGAAGAGTTGGGTTTTGTCGGAGTTCTCGTCAACGGATATTCTCAGATAGACACCGAAGATAATTACAAATATCTTGACGATCCCATGTATGATGCGTTTTGGGCTGAGTTGGAAAAAATGGATGTACCGTTTTATATGCATCCCCGTGAACCGATGCCCTGTAATTCACATTATATGGACGGTCATTATGCTCTTAACGGCGCCGTGTGGCTTTTCGGAGTGGAGACGGCTTCTCATGTTCTCAGACTAATGAACAGCGGACTGTTTGATAAATATCCTAAGCTAAAAATTGTTATCGGTCACTTGGGAGAAGGTCTGCCGTTCTTTTTGTGGAGAGCTGATAATCATCTCAAGAAACGCCGCAGAGACTGCAAAGCGGAGAAGCCCTTTATGCAGTATTTAGTCGAAAATATATGGGTCACCACAAGCGGACAGTTCTATGCGCCCGCGCTTGCCTGTACCATGATGGCTATGGGTACCGACAGAATACTCTTCTCAACTGATTATCCCTTTGAAGAAGTGCCCGACGCATGCAACTGGTTTGATAAAGTATCTATCAGCGAACCGGACAGATACAAGATAGGAAGACAAAATTGCATCGATTTATTTAAGCTTGACCTAAAATAATATTACAGTCTGGGGGTGGAAGGATTTTTA
>CAYTMY010000051.1:0-4596 GCA_964439075.1 uncultured Lachnospiraceae bacterium
TTGACTACTATATGAAATATGAAAACGACGGACGTCCGTTTGTGCTTGCGGGCTTCTCGCAGGGAAGTGAAATGTTGCTGAAACTGATGGAGGATGTTTTCAAGGACAACGAAGATTACAGAAACCGGATGATAGCGGCGTATATGATAGGTTGGTATATGACTGAGGAAGATACCGCTGAATATCCGTATTTAAAACCCGCGCAGGGTGAAAACGATACGGGTGTGATAATCATAATCAATTCTGAGGCGGAGAATATCACTACCTCCATAGCCGTTCCCGAAACAACGTACGGTATCAATCCTCTTTCGTGGAACACTTCTTCGGAGTATGCGCCCAAGCAGATGAATGAGGGAGCCTGCTTTACCGATTACGGCGGAAATATAATAAGCGAAGTGAAAAATCTTACGGGCTGTTACCTCGACCCCGTACGCGGAACGCTTAAAATCACCGATGTGACGAGCGCCGAATATCCGCCTGTGGTCAATATTTTTGAGGACGGCGTTTTCCATATTTACGACTACCAATTTTTCTACCGTAACTTGCAGCATAATGTGGCAAACAGAGTCAACGCGTATTTTGCAGAATAAAGAATCGTAAAGGCAGATATTTAAATTTGCAGGGGGGGAGAGTATGAACGAACTGTATAATATGATATTCAAAAGAAAATCGGTGAGAAAGTACGATGCAAAGAACAAACTTTCGGATGAGGATATAACAAGACTGAAAAGTTATATGGATAGCGCCGTACATCTTGACGAAGGTATAAAAACGGCATACACAATAGTCAAGCGGGAGGAGACCACGGCAAAATTCGGTGAGTATTGTATGTTGTTTTACAGTGAGGATAAGCCCTTCAGTCTTCTTAACGCAGGTTACATACTCGAGCAGGCGGACTTATATCTCGCCTCGCAAAATATAGGCGCCTGTTGGTACGGCATGGCAAAGACGGATATGACAAGCTTAAACGGGCTTGATTACGTGATAATGCTTGCCTTCGGCAAATGCTCTCCCGAAATTTTCCGCAGCGGCGGAGAACAGTTTACGCGAAAAAGCATGGAGGATATATCGGAGGGCAACTTTGACGACGGAGTGCGCAGCGCCGTAAGGCTTGCGCCGAGCGCCTGCAATTCGCAGCCGTGGAGAGTAAAATATTCCGCCGATAAAATTGAAGTATACCGCGAAACGAACCTGCGCACTATCATTCCGCGTTCGAAACGAACGTTTTTCGGAAGTATAGATATGGGTATATGCCTTTACTTTCTCGAATTATCTATTGAACAAAAAGGGATAAAATTCGAGCGCGCTCTTCATGATGTGCCCGCGGAGGGTTCACTTGTGCATATCGCTTCATATTCCATTCTGCGCTAAGCGTTTTGAGTTTTTGTATTTGTGATATTCGCATACAAGGGTGACATAACCAAGTTCCTTCATCTTGGCGTAAGTCATCCTTTTGTATGCCGATTTGCTGTGTTTTCCGTTTGCAACATAGCGTACTTGCATTTGCATATACGCGTCTATTTCCCGTTCGGTCGGTGTTTATGACCGGGGAAAACCACCGCGACCAACAAAGCGAGGTGCCTTGCAACGGCGCGAAAAATTTTCTGTTGAATTTTTTTATAAAGGTACGCGCCGCAATATCGCCCGATACGTTGTTTTTATCTTTCCAACGCTTAAAGAAGTGAGCCTGCCGCCGTACTTTTGCCTTCAGTTTCTTTTTTGGTATGTCCGATATATCGACGACGCCGTTTATATACTTAAAGCCCGGATATGCAAAGCCCTCCTCGGGAGTGCGAACGGAGCTCTTTTCTTTATTGAGCTTAAGACGGCATTTTTTAAGGTAGCCTTTTTGCGGAAGGAATAAAGATTGGGCGAGAATATTTCGTCGTATTCGTACATAAGATAACCTACGAGCCTGAGGAGCATCGTTTCTTCCTCTGAGTATGAATACACGGTTCTTTTCTTAGTGCTTTCTGCTTTGTTTATTTTGTGTTTTACGGGCGGTAAAAGGTGTAACTTCCCTCTCTTATTTCCCGGGCAATGCGTTCGTATCGCCTGTTTTCGATGAAATCGTAAAAAAGCTCCCGTTGTTTTTTGCTCAGAAGCTCTTTTGTGTTTTATATGAATAAAAACCACGTCATGCTTCATTTCAAGCAAGTTCATAAACAGCTCTCACAAAAGATTTTATACCGGAAAAGAAGCGTTTTGAAACGCTGTAAGCGTTTACGTGGCTGTACGTATGCAGGCTGCCTGCAAAGCTACTTTAGCATAATTAAAAGAGCTTTACAATATATGTGTGTGCCACCCGCAGTTTATCTTAAAACTCATTCCGATGTGCGTTCGTTGACTTAATAAAAGTATGTGTGCTATCATTTAATCGTATATATTTATATAAGGAAGCCGCGTTATGAAAAAGAAATTACTCCTCATAAAGAATCCCGCTGCGGGAGTTACAATACTGAAGGTGAAAGACACAGACTTGGTGCAGCTGCTGTCCATAGGCTATTACGTGGACGTATACCATACAAAAGGCAAATACGACGCAATGGACGTGGCGGCGCGGCGTGGTGCCGATTACGATACCGTGGCGGCATGGGGCGGAGACGGCACTATAAACGAAGTAATAAGCGGGCTTATGAAAATACCCTCGGAAAACAGAGCGGCTCTTCTGTGTATTCCTGCGGGTACCACCAATCAGCTTGCGGACGCCATAGGTCTTCCGCTCGATATGCTGGAGGCGGCTCTCGTCGGCGTTACGGGGGCGCTTCATCCTCTTGACGTCGGAATGATAGACGATGTGAGTTTTGCCACCGCAGTTTCCTTCGGCGTGTTTACGGACTCTTCCTACGATACGCCGCAGGCGCTTAAAAACCTGTTCGGATATCCCGCCTATTTTATGGGCGCCATACGCAGCCTTCCCGAATTGCGTTCGTATAAAATGACGATAAGCGCGAATGGAGAAAGCTTTGGCGACGAATATATTTTGGGCGCGGTATCAAACGTGCTTTCGGTAGGCGGGCTTATCCGCATGAGAGAGGGCGTGGTGAAGACCGACGACGGTCTTTTTGAAGTGGTACTCATAAAAAAACCGCAGACTCCCGGCAATATGCTTAAAATTCTCACCGATGTTGCCATGCAGGAGTACGATATGAAAAGCATCAAGGTGTTTCATTCGGACCACATTAAAATGGAAATAGACGAAGAGATACCGTGGACTGTAGACGGGGAATACAGAAAGGATTTCGGCAGCGTGGATATAAAGCTTCTGCCGGGCGCCATACGTGTTTACCGTCCGAATATACCGGAGCTGTATAAGTCGAATTATCAAAGGGAATACGACTTATGGGCTTATATGAACCATACCATGTAAACATAAGGCAGACAAATCGGAGTTGGTAAATGGGGGAAATAGAATGAATGCGTTAATTGCTTATTGTGGTCTGGATTGTGAAGAATGTGATGCCCGTATTGCAACGCTTAATAACGATGATGTGCTGCGGGAAAAGACTGCGAAGCTTTGGAGCAAACTAAACGGAGCAGAGATTACGGCGGACATGATAAATTGTACCGGCTGCCGTGTAGATGGTGTGAAAACCCCGTTTTGCAACGCTATGTGTCCAATCAGAAAATGCGCTGCCGGCAAGAAGTTAAGCACTTGCGGTAATTGTGCTGAAATGGATCAATGTGAAATGCTTGGGACAATCACTTCCAACAACGCGAAGGCGCCGGAGAATCTAAAAAATAACAGCTAACTTCCCGTTTGTCGGGGAGATTACGAGCATAATCCTACATAGAGCAATCCCCGCCGAAGTGGATTACCTTTTCGGCGGGGATTTTTTTATACTTCCTTATGTGGCTATCGCTTTAGCACCGTCTTTTTATTTTTTCACTTCCGATATGAGCGTTGTGCAGTACGGTTAATTTTGCGTGTTTGCATCGCTTCATTGTTGCCGAAAATTTTGTGCTGCCAAACAGTTGTTATTCGCCGCCGTGCCAAACAAGCCTTGAGTTTTATTTTCAAAAAATGCCGAAAGGGCTTGCACGGCGTGACGAAAACAATTATTATAAAAAACTGTAACAAATAAGAAGGAGTTTCCGAACTTGCGCGGTATAGATATATAGAGAGGGTCAAGGAGGTCTTTATGGACGAGAATCTTATCTATTATCTTTGGATGAAACTTACCTGCGGCGCATCGGATGTTACCGTAAAAAAACTTGTCGATTATTTCGGAAGCGCACAAAAGGTATATGCGCAAAACGATATTGAGGCATTTTGCCATATCGAAGGAATGCGTACTAAAACCGCCGAAAAGCTTGCGGGCTGCAAGTCACTTAAAGAGGCGGAGCAAAAAATGCCGCAGCTTGAGAAGAGCGGTATCGAATGCATCACTTATGAAAGCGGCGCATATCCCGAAATGTTGCAAGAAATTTACGATCCGCCCGCTTATTTGTTTTACAAAGGCACAAACGTACTTAAGCATCACGGCGTGTGCATAGCCGTTGTAGGCTCGAGAAAAGCCACCGAATACGGCAGGCAATGCGCATACTCGCTCTCGGGTCAGCTTGCTCAAAGCGGCATAACCGTGGTGAGCGGGC
>CAYTMY010000051.1:4606-7813 GCA_964439075.1 uncultured Lachnospiraceae bacterium
CTCCTATTCTCATAAAGGAGCGTGCGACGCCAAGGCGCCCACAGTGGCTGTGCTCGGCAGCGGAACCGACCGCGTTTATCCCAAGGTGAACAGGTCGTTGTACTGTGAAATATTGGAAACGGGCGGCATGGTAATGAGTGAATTTTTGCCCGACACTCCTCCTGCCAACTACAATTTTCCGCGCCGAAACAGGATAATAAGCGCTCTTTCTTACGGAACTCTCGTCGTGGAGGCGGGGTTGAAGAGCGGTTCGCTCATAACGGCGAAATACGCTCTCGAACAGGGCAGAGAAGTATACGCCGTACCCGGAAACATAACAAGCGAAATGTCCGAGGGAACGAACAAGCTTATCAAAGACGGCGCAAAGCCCGTAGCTTGTGCCAACGATATATTGGAAGATCTTTTCAGCGTATTGCGTCCCGTCGCGCTTCGCAAGGAAATTGCGCATGCGGAGCTGACCGACGACGAAGCGCTGCTTATGAGCAAAGTCGTAAGCGGAGTGCAGACGCCTGACGCGCTTGCCGAGACTCTCGGTATGAGCGCATCACAGGTGAGCGCGCTTCTTACTGCAATGGAGCTCAAGCAGGCTGTAAGCGTGAGAATGGGAACGGTGTACGCTGCATACCGGAGGTAAAAATGTCATATAAGCTCGTTATAGTGGAATCGCCTGCCAAGGCAAAAACAATAGGAAAGTATCTGCCGAAGGGCTGCAGCGTAACTGCTACGATGGGTCATCTTATAGACCTGCCCGCGTCGAAGCTCGGCATAGATATCGAAAACGGATATACTCCCGAATACAAGACGATAAAGGGCAAGGCGACGACGCTAAAGGAAATAAAAAAATTATCCAAGGGCGCCGATGAAGTTATACTCGCAACAGACCCGGACCGAGAGGGAGAGGTTATATCGTATCATCTGGCAAATTATCTTGGGCTTGACACAGCCGAAAAAAACAGGATAGAGTTTCATGAAATAACGCCGAACGCCATAAAAAACGCAATGGACAACAAGCGCAGCATAGATATGGACTTGGTGGATGCGCAGCAGGCAAGAAGAGTTCTTGACAGGCTTGTGGGCTATCAGATAAGCCCTGTGCTCTGGAAAAAGGTCATGCGCGGACTTTCCGCGGGCAGAGTACAGTCGGCAGCGACGCGCATTATAGTGGACAGAGAAACAGAAATAAGAGATTTCGTGAGTACGGAATACTACAATATAAGCGCGCTGCTTACGAAAGATGGCGAATCGGACGTTTTTGAAGCGCGCCTTACAAAGACGGACGGCAAAAAAAGCGAGGTTAACGACGCAGCCGAAAGCGAGCTCATAGTAAAGGAACTCGAGAACGGCAAATATACGCTCGAAGAGATGAAGACAGCGCAGAAAAAGCGCAATCCTCATGCGCCCTTTACCACAAGCACCCTTCAGCAGGACGCTTACCGCAAACTCGGCATGTCCACCAAAAAAACGATGCTTATAGCGCAGCAGCTGTACGAAGGGCTCGATATAAAGGGAAAAGGTCACATAGGTCTCGTATCATATATCAGAACGGACTCGGTGCGTATAGCCGATGAAGCAAAACAGTCTGCGAAGGAATATATAACCGCAAACTACGGATCGGACTACTGGGCAGAGCGGGTCTACGGCAAAAAAGGAAAGATACAGGACGCGCACGAAGCGATACGACCCACGGATATAACGCTGGAGCCTTCCTCTCTTGAAGGTTCGCTCAATAAGGATCAGCTCAATCTGTACAGGCTCATATACAACAGATTCATCTCCTCGCAGATGGCAAGCGCCGTTTATGATACTCAGGCGGCAGATATTTCCTGCGGAAGACATATTCTTCACGCTACAGGCTCTAAGCTGAAATTTTCGGGTTATCTGAAAGTGTACGGAGCCGATGAAAACAACGAAGAGGGTATGCTGCCCGAGCTTACAAAAGGAGAGATTCTCTTGCTGCAAAAGGTAGTAAGCGAACAGAAGTTCACACAGCCGCCCGCGCGTTACACTGAGGCTTCTCTTGTAAAGGCGTTGGAAGAACTCGGGATAGGACGTCCGAGCACTTACGCGCCCACTATAAGCACTATTCTCGCGCGCAATTACGTGGTGTTGGAAGATAAAAAGTTTGTTCCGACAGATTTGGGTGAAGCCGTCACAAAGCTTATGAAGGAAAACTTCGAAGAGATAGTCGACGTGGGCTTTACCGCCGAAATGGAAAACGACCTCGACAAAGTGGCGGAGGGCAGCGAAAACTGGGTCAACGTGGTGGATGAGTTCTACAAACAGCTGAAAGAGGAGCTGGACAAGGCCGATGAAATACCCAGAATAAAGCTTCCCGAAGTTGAAACCGATGAAAAATGCGAAAAATGCGGCAGAAATCTTGTCATAAAAATGGGAAGATTCGGCAAGTTTCTCGCTTGCCCGGGATATCCCGAGTGCAGCTTTACAAAGCCCCTCGTGGAAAAGGTCGACGCGAAATGCCCCGAATGCGGCGGGGATATCATTTTGAGAAAAACCAAAAAAGGCAAGATTTTTTACGGATGCAGCTCGTACCCCGACTGTAACTTTATGAGCTGGAATAAACCCACCGATAAAAAATGCCCCGATTGCGGAGCTGTACTTTATGAGGCCAACGGCAAAAACAAAACTCTTTTCTGCGCAGATAAGGAATGCGGTTATAAAGAGAGCTGATTTTGAAAAAACGTATAAGGAGCGTATATCGGAGCTCTTGCGTGTCTTTTGAAAAGCAGTTTTCTTCAATAATATATACAGAAGAGCAGGTTGTTCTTCAAAACCTTGACATATAAAACGATAATGATTATAATAAATACATCTTCAGGGCAGGGTGAAATTCCCAATCGGCGGTATAGTCCGCGAGCGCAAGCTGAACCGGTGTGATTCCGGTACCGACGGTTAAAGTCCGGATGGAAGAAGATGTTTTTTACGCCGCTGATGAAAGCGGTTTTTTTCTTTCATTAACGCCCGTTAATAAAAATAACGGAGGGTTGATATGTCACACACAAAGACAAAAAAACTTGTTTTGATCTCACTTTTTACGGCCATTTCGGTGGTGCTTCTTATGGTTCCGTTTCTGCGTTTTCCGCTCATTCCCGCGGCTGCTTTTCTCGAATATGACGCAATGGACGTGCCCATTCTCATGGGAGGTCTGCTTTTGGGTCCCGGCGCGGGCTTTCTCATCACGGCGCTGGC
>CAYTMY010000052.1:0-2272 GCA_964439075.1 uncultured Lachnospiraceae bacterium
CTATGTTTACATGCGGTTTCGTTCTCTCGTAATGCTGTTTAGCCATTTTTTCTCTCCTTAAAAACAAGAAATAATTCTGTATTATTATCGGTGAAACATATTTTACTAAATAATGATTGGTATGTCAATTGCAATGCTCTGTTTACTGCATTTTCATAGTCAGCCTATGGAAAGTTTTTTTACCCTTCTTTATAAGCAAATATCCCTGTTCGAAATCATCCTGCGTGAATACGGAACCGATGCTCGTTATCTTTTCTCCGTTTACTATCACGCCGCCCTGCTCAATAAGCCTGCGTGCCTCCGATTTACTTGAAGCCAAAGACGTTTTCAGAAGAATGGTAAGTATATCCATACCTTCTTCTATCTCCGAGCTGTCTACCTCTGTGGAAGGAGTATTTTCATCATCTCCACTTCCTGTAAATAAGCTTTTGGCAGCTTTCTGCGCGTTAATTGCGTCTTCTTCTCCGTGGATGAGCTTTGTGACCTCGTATGCAAGCTTTTCCTTTGCTGAGTTTATTTTCTCATCCTTAAGAGAAGCATATTCCTCAACTTCCTCCATTGGCATAAATGTGAGAAGAGATAAGCACTTTTTCACATCGGAATCATCAATATTGCGCCAATATTGATAAAATTCGTAAGGAGAAGTCTTATCGGGATCGAGCCAAAGCGCTCCTTTTTCGGTCTTACCCATTTTTTTACCTTCGCTGTTTTCGAGAAGTTTGAAGGTCATACCATAAGCGCTCTTACCCGTTTTTTTTCTTATAAGCTCAACGCCTCCGATTATATTTGACCACTGATCGTTGCCGCCGAACTGCATTTGACATCCGTACAATTCGTTGAGCTTTAAGAAATCGTAAGACTGCATTATCATATAATTGAATTCCAAAAATGACAGCCCTTTTTCCATTCTGTTTTTGTAGCATTCTGCCGCAAGCATTTTATTGACGGTAAAATGCGCACCTACATCGCGAAGGAAATCGATATAATTCAAATTCATAAGCCAATCGGCATTATTTGCCATAATGGCTTTAGCATCCGAAAAATCGAGAAATTTTTCGAACACTTTTTTAAAATTAGCGGCGTTTTGCGCTATTATTTCGGGAGTAAGCATTCTGCGCATATCTGTACGACCGGAAGGATCTCCCACCATAGTTGTTCCTCCGCCCATAAGGGCGATAGGTACGTGTCCGCATCTCTGCATGTGGCTCATGACCATTATCTGTATATAATGCCCCACATGAAGGCTATCAGCAGTTGGATCAAAACCGATATAAAACTTCACTTTTTCCTCGGCAAGAAGTTTTTTTATCTCCTCTTCATGCGTGCATTGCTCAACATAGCCTCTTTCGCTTAATATATCAAAAACGTTCAATTTATTCCTCCGCCATTTTAATATGCTCTTGCAAAATATGCTTCTTTGTCCGCAGGTTTTCCGCAAAAAACGCAATTGTCGTCAATATGCTCCTGTTCAAACGGCACACATCTCAAAGAAGCGCCCGTCTGTTCTTTTATCGCATCCTCGCACTCTCTGCATCCGCACCACATAGCTTTCACAAAACCGGGATTCTTATCTAAATTATCCTTAAATTCCTTCATATCATGAGCAATGCTCGTTTTTGACTCTCTCATCTCAAGGGCTGTTTCATACATATTGTTCTGTATGTCATCGAGAAGCAAAGCAAGTTTTTCCCGCAATTCTTCGATAGAAGTAAATATTTTTTCTCCCGTATCTCGGCGAACCAATACACACTGCGCATTTTCTATGTCCTTCGGTCCGAGTTCTATACGCACGGGAACGCCCTTCATTTCATATTGACTGAATTTCCAGCCGGGACTGTTTGCATCGGAGTCGTCTATCTCCATGCGGTACTCGTCTTTAAGCTTATCGTAGAGCTCACGGCAAGCTTCCAATACACCGGGTTTATGTTGTGCGATAGGGATTATCACTGCCTGCACGGGAGCTATTTTAGGCGGAAGTTTAAGTCCTTTATTATCTCCATGCACCATGATTATTCCGCCGATAAGCCTCGTTGAAACTCCCCACGACGTAGAATACGCATACTGTTCTTTATTGTCACGTCCTAAAAACTTTATCTCAAAAGCCTTTGCAAAATGATCCGTAAGGTTATGGCTTGTGCCGCTCTGCAGCGCCTGTCCGTCATGCATCAGAGCTTCTATGGTATATGTGGCGTAGGCTCCCGCAAATTTTTCTTTTTCACTCTTTTGCCCAACCACTACGGGGATAGCCAAATATTCTTTACATACTTTTTCG
>CAYTMY010000052.1:2282-7785 GCA_964439075.1 uncultured Lachnospiraceae bacterium
CGAGCATACGTAAAGTTTCCTCCTGAGCCTGTTCAAAAGTCTCGTGAAGAGTATGCCCCTCTTGCCATAAAAATTCCGATGTACGAAGAAATGGACGCGTGGTTTTTTCCCACCTTACTACGTTACACCACTGATTGTACAAAAAAGGCAGGTCACGATACGACTGAAGCCATTTTGCGTACATACTGCATATTATTGTTTCCGAAGTTGGTCGAATACAAAGCCTCTCAGCAAGTTCGTTGTCTCCGCCTTTTGTGACCCATGCGACCTCGGGCGCAAATCCCTCCACATGCTCCTTTTCTTTGTTTAAGAAGCTTTCCGGAATGAGCAGAGGAAAGTACATATTTTTATGACCCGTCTTTTTAAACTCAGAATCAAACACATGCTGCATATTTTCCCAAAGACTGTAACCGTATGCACGTATTACCATAAACCCCTTTACAGGCGCATAATCCACCATTTCTGTCTTTAGTATTACATCGGTATACCATTTGGCAAAATCCTCCTCCATAGGAGTGATCTCTTCCATTTGAACTGCTTTTGCCATTCTTTCCTCCGTGTATTTAAAATCGAGCCTTACGCATCCACGAAGGCCCGTTTTTGTTATAAATCCTAAAGCATTATACTATACCTTCCTTTTGTTTGTCAACGAGGGCATGTTTTTTTAGCAAGATTGTTTCACCATAAGCGTCATGGTTGCGTACTATAGAGTGAATATTCACGAAACCTATTCGAATGAATAATACTAACCGTTTCGGAGGTACTCGATGCTCGATTTATTCAACAGTTGCAGTTGTGACAGCTTGCTGATGTTTTTCCTGTTGCTCGTCGTGCTCTTTGACAGCATAGGCATTTGCGGCGATGATGATCCCGGCACACTGCTTTTCTTCTTCCTACTGCTGATAATTATAGTCACAGCGGTTTAAATATATCTGCGAACCTTATAATTCATAAGGTTCGCTTGCAAATTCGTATCTATGTTAATACATAAATACTTCTGCATAAACAATACACAAGGGGGTCTATAAGATGTTTAATAATTTATTGGGCGATATTGACGCTACATGGATCATCATAGCCGTTGTCATATTTCTTCTTCTTGCGGGAGATGACGACGAATGTGGTGACGGAGGGTTTTTGGGGAATCTCTCCGGCATTTTCGAAGGCAACATGATAATTATCATCCTGCTTCTTCTTTTGCTATTTATCGATATATAAAAATTTAGGGTCTTTGTATATTGCAAACAAAGACCCTAAGCCCAAACAATACGGAGGAATTAATGAAAATAAAGAATATAAATCTGAACATTTCAGATGATAAAGCTGTTCTTTTGGGGGCTTTGGGGCTTATAGTATATAATGCGGTAAATGTCGGCGGTTCGGCTGCCGCGGGCGTCCCAGTAATGTATGAAGTAGATGCTGACGGTAATCCTATAGCGGAAACAAAGCAAAATTCCAATTACATAGGTATGATAACCAAAGCTCTCAGTGCAAATGATTACTCGGCGATAAAAACCTTATATAAGCTGCAAAGCGTAATGGATGATTTAGGCGCGCTTTCCGTTATCGATATAAGCGAGGGCGCTGTTGCAAGCGCGAATATGACAGACGTACTTTCCGATATAACGCCGTTTTTATCGGATTCGCGCAAGGCAACGGTAAGCAATATAGCCGATAATATAAAAAAAGCAAAAAAAACCGTTGAACAAATAGGAAGCGCCAAGACAAGGATATCTTCTTTGCCCGAAGATACTCCTCGAACCGAGCGCATCAAGGCTATTATAAATGAAATACCCGCTATCAGCGGTATACCGATACTCGATAATCTCAACAACATAAAATCTCTTCTATCGCTCATAAAACCCGAAACTGCAACAGAGGCAACAAGCGAAAATGATAAGTCTGAGACAGCAGGCAACGATTATGACGATATTTTTGAACTCGTGGGTCTATTGGATGATAAACAAAGCTGACGCATGAGATGAAAACCGTAATTATCAAATAAAAAGCTGCGGCGTTTTGAGGGTACCGAAATGGGAGGTGAGATAAACCGTCTCATTTATCCTTTTTATGCCACAGCTTCTGAGTTTATTTATTCCTTACGCAAAAACCGTTCTTCTTTTAGATTGGAATACATAACGACATAGGTTTCCGTAGCCCCGAAACGCTGTATTTTTTCCAACAAAGTGGCAAGATGCTCAGTATCGCGCACATAAGCCTTAACGATAAGCGAATGCCTGCCTGTAACATAGTAAAACTCACTTATTTCGTCTGTATCTTCGGCAAAA
Organism: uncultured Lachnospiraceae bacterium; assembly: GCA_964439075.1. Classification (GTDB taxonomy): domain Bacteria; phylum Bacillota; class Clostridia; order Eubacteriales; family Anaerofustaceae; genus CAYTMY01. The sequence goes on from CAYTMY010000052.1 coordinate 4,571, forward strand.
TCCTTGAATTCACTATATTGTTTTCCCGGTATATCCAAGTTAATGAAAACAGAAACGTGTTGTCCGAGCTTTGTACGGTCTATAATGGCTTTATATGTGGTAATAACTCCACCCTGTTCGAGTCTCTTGACTCTTTCCGCAGCCGCGGGAGCCGAAAGATTCAGCATAGAAGCAAGCTCTTTCATGGTTATCCTTCCATCATTGCAAAGCACTTCGATGATTTTTTTATCGATATTATCCATTGGCTACCTCCTCTTTGACGTAACAATTATACTACAAAATTTCAAAAGCAAATGAAAAATTTATCGCTCCTCAAGGACTTTTTTCAAGAATATACCCGTATAGCTGCCGTCAACTTCGGCAACTTCTTCGGGCGTACCGCTTGCCACAAGTTTGCCTCCGTCATTTCCCCCTTCGGGTCCGAGGTCTATGATATAATCCGCTGATTTTATTACATCAAGGTTATGTTCGATAATTATTATTGTGCCGTTATTGTCGCGCAGCCGAAAAAGTACATGCAAAAGCTTTTGTATATCGGCGCTGTGCAAACCCGTTGTAGGTTCATCCAGTAAGTAAAGCGTTTTATCGGTAGCGCGTCTGGAAAGCTCGGTGGCAAGCTTTATTCTTTGTGCTTCACCACCCGAAAGTGTGGTAGAAGGCTGACCTAATTTAATATAGCCCAAACCGACGTCGTAAAGAGTTTTTATCTTATCGTATATTCGAGGCTGATTTTCGAAGAAAACCAACGCTTCGTCGATACTCATATCAAGCACATCCGCGATGCTCTTGCCTTTATACTTCACTTGTAATGTTTCGCTATTATAACGCTTACCTCCGCATACTTCACAAGGCACGTATACGTCGGGCAGAAAATGCATCTCTATTTTTATGATTCCGTCGCCGTAGCAAGCTTCACAGCGACCGCCCTTCACGTTAAAACTGAATCTTCCTTTTTTATATCCGCGCATTTTGGATTCGGTAGCATTGGCATACAAATCTCTTATAAGGTCGAATACTCCCGTATAAGTAGCGGGATTTGAGCGCGGTGTTCTGCCTATGGGTGACTGGTCTATATTTATAACCTTGTCAATATTATCTATACCGAGTATTTCTTTGTGTTTGCCCGGCTTGGCTGATGCTCTATATAGTTTTTTACTTACGGATTTATATAATATTTCATTTATTAAGGTGCTCTTCCCCGAACCCGAAACTCCGGTTACGCATGTAATAAGACCTATCGGAAAAGAAACATCAAGAGCTTTTAGGTTATTTTCGACTGCTCCGATTATTCTTATCTCGTTCTCTCCCCGCGCTTTTCGCTCACGGGGAACTTCTATGGCAAGTTCACCGCTCAAATATTTGCCCGTTACCGAGCGTTTTGCTTTCATAATATCCTTGCAGCTTCCACATGCGACAACTTCACCTCCGAAAATGCCCGCGCCCGGTCCTATATCCACTATATAATCTGCACCGCGTATGGTCTCCTCATCGTGCTCTACTACAATAAGTGTATTACCTATATCGGTAAGCTCCCGAAGCGTTTTCAATAGCATGGCGTTATCTCGTTGATGCAATCCTATGCTGGGTTCATCCAAAACATATAAAACTCCCGTAAGCTGAGATCCGATTTGAGTGGCAAGTCTTATACGCTGGCTCTCACCTCCCGACAAAGTTGCCGCGGCTCTATTTAGAGACAAGTAACCGAGTCCAACATTTTTCAAAAATCCAAGCCGATTTCTTATCTCCTTTAACAATAATCTGCTTACCATACTTTCACGCTCGTCGAGGGCAAGACTCTCGATGAACTCTAAGCATTCTCCCACAGTCTTTTCAGTCAGCTCAATTATGTTTATCCCTCCTACAGTCACTGCAAGACTTTTGGGATTCAATTTTTTACCGTGACAACTTGAACAGGGTATATTCGACATATACTTCTCTATACGTTCACGCATCATATCGGAGCCCGTTTCTTTATATCGGCGCTGCATATTATTTACTACACCTTCAAAAATAAGGCTCTGCTCCTTGTATCCAGAATAATAGCTGTTGAAAGCTATGTGTATCACCTTGTCGTCTCCATACATGAGCGCATGCATAAAGTCTTTAGGCGCATTTTTTACAGGAGTATTTAAATCAAAACCGTAATTTTCAGCTACTTTTTTTATTACGCTGAAATAATAACCATCTTCATCCGTACCGTAAAAGCTAAGCGCTCCTTCGCTGAGAGAAAGATTGTCATCCGGTATTAAAAGCTCTTCGTCAATATGCTGATGATATCCTATGCCGTTGCATTCTTCGCACATACCAAAAGGTGAATTAAATGAAAAATCACGCGGTTCGGGCTTCGACATTGATATTCCGCAATCCGGACAGGCATAGTTTTCACTGTACATTCTGCTTTCGCTGTCCGTTTTGAATATAACAAGACCGTCGGCAAGCTTTAAGGCGGTTTCCACAGAATCCGAAAGACGGGAACGGTACTCATTTTTCCTCGTTAACCTGTCTATCACTATCTCTATATTATGCTTTTTGTTTTTTTCCAACTCAGGCGGAGTTTCAAGCTCTATAAGTTCTCCGTCGACGTATGCTCTTACGTATCCTTCGCGCGAAAAGCTTTCCAATGTTTTTTTGAAAGTGCCTTTTTCACCTCGCGCTATCGGAGCAAGTATTTGAAAACGTTCACCTTCGCTTCCGTTTAGTATATCCTCTATTATTCCGTCAAGACTCTGTGCCTTTACGATTTTTCCGCATTTAGGACAATGAGGTATGCCTATTCTTGCGTATAAAAGACGCATATAATCAAATATTTCGGTGACAGTACCTACCGTTGAGCGCGGATTTTTATTGGTTGTTTTCTGGTCGATGGAAATGGAAGGAGATAAACCCAATATGCTTTCCACATCAGGCTTGTTAGTTTGTCCTAAAAACTGTCGGGCATAAGCCGACAGGCTTTCCACATACCTTCGCTGCCCCTCTGCGTATATCGTATCGAACGCCAAACTTGATTTACCGCTGCCGCTCAAACCGGTGAATACGACCAATTTATTGCGCGGTATTTCGAGGTCTATGTTTTTCAGGTTGTTTTCCTTGGCACCTTTTATGATAATTTTATCGTTCATGTATTTAAGTATGACCTTTCGATACTTATTCTATCACAACAAAAAATACTACAAAAGGAAAAATAAAAAAAGCGGGTCAGCCCCGCCGATGTTATG